>JAZUDR010000123.1:0-7846 GCA_045639725.1 Candidatus Avigastranaerophilus sp.
GTCGGCCCCATCTTGCTTTCAAGTCTGGCAACGTTTCTAAGCATTACAGGCTTTCCAGCGGAGTTGGTGATAACCATATTCAGGATTTGATCAAGGTTCATGTATTCTGCGTCAGTAGCCTTTACAAGAATCTTGTATTCATCACTGCCATCGCGGAGGTTACCAGCACTTCTACCAGACATCATGGTTTCGAGGAAAGTAGAGATAGCGTTAACAGTAAGTTTCTGGTCGGCTGCCTTTTCGCGGTCGATTATAATTGTGCGTTCTGGAACACCCTTTTCACGAGAAAGCTTAACGTCTGTGATACCAGGAACTTCTTTTACAAGCTTTGCAACTTCTGCGCCGAGAGCGTCAGCGGTTTCAATGTCGTAGCCGCGGATTTCGACCTGAACCTTGTCAGAACCGGAACCCATACGCATCATAAACATACCCTGACCTTCACGGGTTCTGATAACAGTTCCAGGAATACCGCTAAGGTCTTTTCTAAGTTCGGATGCAAGCTGGGCACTGCTTTTACTACGCTGATTTGCAGCAACCAATGGAATACGGATATCGCCAGTGTTAACAGCATTGCTTCTGCCACCACCGACATTGGTAAACATGTTTTCCTTTATATTACCAACAGTCTTGTTAATAATGTCTTCAACCTTTTTGAAGGTTTCATCAACAAGAGTGAGTCTTGTTCCTTCTTCCATTTCGACAGTTACTCTTACTTCACCTTCGTCAGCGGATGGCATGAATTCTGTGCCTATATGCTTAACCAATGCAATAGAAAAAGCCATGAGACAACCCAATACAAAAAAGGTTGTGGCTCTGTTATTCAAAACCTTGTCTAAGAGCCAGCTCTGACAGTTAAGAATGATTCCCACCAGACCGTCAGAGAACCGTTTAAACCAACTCTGCTTATGATTTGCCTTTTCTTCCTTTGTGACAACATTCTTCAAGAATATAGAAGTCATCATAGGAACAATTGTAAGAGAAATACCCATAGAGCAGACCAGAGAGAATGCTACAATATAAGCCAGTTGTTTGAACATTACGCCGGTAACACCTTCAACAAAAAGCAACGGCAGGAATATAACAACTGTAGTAAGAGTTGAAGCAAGAATAGACATGGCAACTTCAGAAGCGCCATCAATAGAAGCTTCAATAATCGGAACACCGTTTTCCCTGTGTCTGAAAATGTTTTCAAGAACAACGATGGAGTTGTCTACGAGCATACCAATACCTAGTGCAACACCACCGAGAGACATGATATTCAGTGTAAAACCGAAGTAATACATCAAAGCAAAGGTTGCAATAATAGATATTGGGATAGCAACTGCGATAATAGCTGTGCTGGCGAGGTTTGCCAGGAAAAGTTGGAGAATTACAACAGCGAGAATACCACCCATTATTGCTGAAGAGCTTACGTTATCAACAGAACGCTGAATATACTTAGAACTGTCAACAATAGGATTAAGCTTCAACTGTGGGATTTCGCGGTTGATAAGATCAACTTCCTTTTTAACAGCCTTTGCAACGTTAACAGTGTTTGCGCCAGACTGCTTGCTGATAGAAATACGAACACCAGGCTGGCCGTTAATTCTAACTACGCTGCGCTTCTTTTCCCAATGGTCAACAACATCAGAAACGTCGCAGAGGCGGATAACCTGCTGGCCGTTAGTGCCAATAACAAGGCGGTCAATCTGTTCGACAGTTTCAAATTCGCCAGGAGTCCTTAATCTGATTTCGTAGTTACCAGATTCAATCATACCAGCAGGAAGATTGATGTTTTCAGCCTTGATTCTGCTGACAATCTGTTCCGGGCTTATGTTCAAAGCCTTGATTTTATCAATATTGAGTCTGACCTGAATTTCACGCTGATTACCACCCATAACATCAAGGGAAGCAACGCCATCGATTCTTTCTATGCGGTATTTGACCTGATTTTCAATCAAATCAAGCATTTTTACCGGGTCTAAATTGCTAGATGCACCAAGAACTAGGATTGGTGTAGCATTTGAGTCAAACTTACGAATCTGTGGTCTGTCGATGTCATCCGGTAATCGCTTAATAATGCGGTCGATACGGTCACGGACGTCATTGGTAGCTGCATCCAGGTTAGTTCCCCATGCAAATGAAATACGAACCGAGCTTTTACCTTCGCTTGAGCTTGAAGAAATTTCTTCTACACCTGAAACCGCTGCAATAGCCTGTTCGATAGGTCTTGTAATAAGAGTTTCTATTTCTGTCGGGCTGGCGTTTTCGTAGCTTGCAGATACACTTATCATCGGGAAGGTCATATCTGGCATCAAGTCTACAGGTAGCTTATAGAGCGATACAAAACCGAAAATAACTACCATCAGCGTTACCATTGTAACACCAATGGGGTGTCTTACTGATTGGCTGGATAGTTTCATTTGTTAGCTACACTCCCGTTGGCCTGTTCGTCAGATGGGATTCTGATTGCCATACCGTCTTCAAGAAGGTGCTGACCAAGAACTACTACTCTTCCTGTTACTGCAGGTTCTACAATTTCTGCCTGTGTTGTGTTTTTATAGCCTACAGTGACGGGAACAAACTTAGCAACCTTTGCTGCTTCATCAACAACAAATACGCCATCCTTGTCATTGCGTGTTACCAATGCTTCTATAGGAACAATTGTAGTATTGAGATGAGTTCCATAGATTACTCTTGCTGTAATAAACATACCTGGCTTCAATTCATGATTTTTGTTATCAATGGTCATTTCAATTCTTGCCTGTCTTGAGGTTTCATCAAGCATTGGAGCGACTCTTGAAACCTTAGCTCTGAAGCTTTTTCCAGGAAGAGCTGTTGGAAGTATTGTGGCTTCCATATCTTTGTAAATTCTGAAATAATCGCGTTCTACAACATCAATAACAATCTTGAGAGTATCAATATCGATTACAGAAATAAGCGGAGTATTGGCAGTAATCATTGCGCCTTCATTCAGGAAGCGTTCTGCAACGAATCTGCTATTAGAACCACTATTCCAGGAAGCGTCAACCTTTGAGTGGTCAAGCTTGAGTTTTTCCTGGGCAAGAGAAGTTTCACTCTGGCTAAGCTGTGACTTGTTAACCATATGCTTAGCAGAACGTGTCTTGTAATCAGCGCTTGCGTTTTCTACTTCAACTTCAGAAGCAACCTTCTGCTTACGCATTGTCTGAACGCGTTCATATTCTTTTTTTGAAATCTGAAGCAATTCGCCACTTTCGTTATAATTTGCCTTAGCAATTTCTAATGCTGATTCAGCCTGTCTTACAGCGAGAACCAGTTCTTCATCGTCGAGCTCAGCAACGATATCGCCATTATTAATGGTATCACCTATATCAAAATTAACCTTTTTTATACGGCCTGAAATCTTTGGGGCAACCTGAAATTTGGATTCGGCTTCTATTGAACCAGAAAAAATACCTTCATCGTTCATATCGCCATGAGTAACATTGCCTGTTTCAATGGCAACAACGACCTGACCACCGCGGCCACCGGCTTTTTTCTTATCACCCGCAGACTGCTTTCCAATAAAAGACATGCCCACCCAGATAATTGCTGCACCAATAACAAAGGCTAAAACCAGTTTTTTCATCGATATCGCTCCAAATTTTATTTTGCTGAACATTGTACACCAAAAAAAAGACTCAATGCAAGACCATAAAATTTAAGGAAATGTTAAGAATACTGTCAAAAAGGCTTAGACAGCGAAGTTAGGGCAGTTTAGCTACTGATAGAAGATTGACACATATATTTTGTTAGTGTAGACTAAATCTAGAGTTAATACTATGTTTTACGGGATAGAGGATTATGAAAAAATCAATAATTATATTAATTTTGTTTATTATTGCATTCGGACAGCTTTGTCAAGCTGATGACGAATGGATAAGCTATAAAAATAATAATAAAATATCTCTTGATAATAAAATTATTTCACAGGCAGATATAACACTTGTTGGTTTATTTATTAACCAGGAAAACAGTTTTAAGAGTTTTCAACCATTGAATATACCTTTCAAATTATCAGGCACATTAAATGATTTTAATATAAGTTGCATTGATAAGAATTTATCTATCGAAAAAATAAATATTAATTCATTAATTATTTCAGGGAAAATAAGACTCAGCACGACAAAATCAGCCAACAAGCATTGGTTATTTGTTGAAATACCAGAATTAACTTCAAATATTAATTATTCAAAAGAATCAAATAACATTAACAATTCTTTTTCAGGAAAAGCATCTTCTGATGCCTATAAAAAATCAAATTTCCTATTTACAACAGGAATTGCCCCAAAGGAATTAATGCCCTATGCAGATCGCTTAATGCAGCGCACATTTGATTTAACCTATAAAGAAAATAATAAAGAAGAAAATTTCAGTTTAACTCTTTTTGCTGCTTTAAATTCTGTTAAATATAATGATGAAACAACCTGGAGCCTAGGTGATATTCCTTATGCCAGTGAAACAACTTCTGAAGTTGTAGTCCCAAATAAAATTCCAGAAGTTGTAACAGAAAACAAAGATTCTGAAGAAAAATCACCTCTCACTTCAGCCACAGTTACCTCAACTCCAGAACAAACAAAAACAGAAATTCAAACAGAAACAAAATCTGAAGAAAAATCAGAAACCTCAAAAAATCCTATGAATTTATATTTGATTGCAGGAGTAATTATTATTGCGGCCTGCATCTGGATAGCTGTCAGAATCAAAAATTCAAGCGAAGATGAAAATCCAGTAATAACTCAAGAAAATATCAAAAATAAATCTGAAGAAACAATAAAAACTCAGCAGCCTTCTAGCTCTGCAAATGAACCAACAGTATCTAAGGTTAATTTCTGCCCTAACTGTGGTGAAAAAATATTTGAAGGTGCCACTTTCTGTGCCACATGCGGAACAAAAATAGAATAATCTTTTTTGAGGAAATAAAATGAAATATACAATACTAAATAGAGTAAGTAACATAATGAAAAAATATTATTTAATACTACTAACTTTATTGGCTTGCCCTGTCATTGCTAATACAGAAACATTAACCATAGAAATCAGCTCTGGCATCAATATAGAAATGCTTCAATGCCTGGCAGATAAATCAAATTCTATTTCAAACAAAGATTTTTACATTAGCAAATCAGAGATAACCAAAGCCCTTTATAGAGAATTAATGGGCGAAAATCCATCGCAAAAACAAAGCAATAATTCACCAGTTGAAAATATTTCAAACCTAGATGCAACCGAATTCTGTGAAAGATTAAATGAAATTACCTCTGATACCAGACCTGCAGGTTGCGAATTCAGATTACCTACTGAAAATCAGTTAAAATACGCTTTTGATATAAGCAGCAATCAGACTAATTCTATACAATCTGGTTCGGGTTTCAGAGTAGTATTAATTAAAAACATCGAAGAAACTTCTAATTTAGACAAAGTAGAAATAGAAGCAACTCCGATAAAAGAAACAGCAAGCCTACCAAACCCAGGCATTGTATCGACAGAACCAACATCAATTAAACCAACTCTGCCAGCTTCACCCAAAGCCGGAGATAAAATATCTATTGCAGTAAAAAGCGTTAAATTCCCATTAATCTGCTGCCCAGCAGGCACTTTTACAATGGGAAGCCCAAATGACGAGCCATGTCATACAGACAAAGAAAATCAAAAACAAATTACTTTTGATAATGAATTTTATATCGGTAAATATGAGATAACCCAGGGGCAATATGTAACTGTAATGGGCAATAATCCATCTGCTGAAATAGGCGACAAATTGCCTGTTCATAACGTAAACTGGTCAGATGCTCAACGGTTCTGCGAAAAGCTAAACGAGCTAACAGAAGAAAACCGCCCAGAAGGCACTATATTCGCATTACCAACTGAAGCCCAGTGGGAATACGCCTGCCGTTCTGGCCACACAACAAGTCTCAACAACGGAAAAAATCTGGTTAATCTGAATGCTGAAGACCATGAATTAAATCTGCTGGCATGGTATGAATCCAATTCCTCTGCTAAAATCCAGACTGTAGGGAAAAAGATTGCTAATGCCTGGGGAATTCACGATATGCATGGCAATGTATGGGAATGGTGCAGCGATAAAGGCGCAGACATAACAATGTTTGGGAAACAGCACAGTACCAGAGTTATCAGAGGCGGAAGTTTCAAAACAAAAGCAAATGAATGTCGTTCCGCTAATCACAAGGAATTCAGAGAAGCTCCAGCGCAAATAGACTTCGGGTTAAGAGTAGTATTAATAAAACAGCAATAAAATAAATAAAAAAAACTGGCTGATAATTTAACAGCCAGTTTTTTTATTTAGTATTTAAACCGATATCAGTTGCCCAAATCATCGGCCAATTCAGAATCTTTTCTTGGAGCAGAAGTAGTGTCGTATTTGAGAGAATCGGCCGCACCAGTTACAAATACAACTTCGGCGCCCAAATCATCATCAAGTTCGCTATCTGTTCTTGGACCTAATATGTCTGAAGCAGCAGAATTATTCTGAACTTCATCTTTGGTTTGAGCTACAGTATTCTTTGAAGCAGTCTTACCGTTTGATTTAGCCTTTGCTTTCGGTTTTGCTTTTGATTTTGATTTATTCTTTGAATTATTGGTATTCTTTGTTTCTGCAGTTTTAACACTTTCAACCATCTTAGGCTTTTCTGCAGTTTTATAAGACACCTGAGTGCCATCAGCAAACGTAAGCGAATGAAGAGTTGCATACAAAGTGATAGTTACATCTTTAACTTCATTCGGTTTTCCTTTTCCAAACAAAGGTTTACCAGAACCAAAATGAATATTGTATTTAAACATAATTAAATTATCTGAACAATATTTCAAAGCAGAAGGTATTTCAGGTAATTCACTGGCAATAGCTGCATCAATTGTTTCTTTTCTATTTTCAACTCTTTTATTGAATTTAAAAGTTCTAGCAGGGTCACCCTTTTCAACAATATAACTGCTAAGAGTATTTTCTATACCATTGAATTTACTGCGTAATTTTGAGCCATATTTTTTGTCCGGAGCAAGCACAATCTGAAAATATGATTGCCAATAAAAATAATTCTTTGCCTTTAAATGGACTGCTTTATTATTTATAGTTGAATCGTATTCATAGGATGGTCTATTTTTATATTTAACTCTCAAATCAGTGCTGCAACTAGCATACAACACAACTGGTTTTTCTATGGCAACGAAATCAGCCCAGCCCTGAGCATTAAATTCGAGACCAACAAAAGTCATCTTAACTTCTGTCAGATTCTTCATATCCAAACCAGAGAGACTAATCTGTGATTTTTTATCTGGAGCTTCCTTTTTATAATTATAATAAGTTGTATCAGCCAGAAGAACCTGCGCAAATCCAATAAGAGCCCATAAAACCAAAGCTATTTTTTTCAAGATATTCTCCTCTTAAAATCTCTAAAATCTAACTAATTATGCTATAAAAATTATACATAAGCAAGAAAAAAGGGGGGTTACTACAAACCTAGAACCTTTTCACATACTTTCTAACACAACAAATCTGTTTAACAAAGTGTATTAAAAATATAGGCGCAGCCTCATTCATTATTTTATAACAAATACTTCTCAACAATTGGTCGCATCCAGGGGTAATATTTGCGTGATGCATATACCAAAATTTTTAATGCCGCAAAAAACATTGCCTCATTGGTAATTTTTTCAATTCGCTCCTGATTATCTGTTTCAAAATATTCCCTAACGAATGCATCCCAGCATTTAATCATCTGGTCTTTGTTTATATGATATAAATCATATGTTATTTCTTCAGGAATTAAAAATGTATTCATACACAAAATACCTATATCATACATATAATTGCCTGAAGCGAAATCACTTA
>JAZUDR010000124.1:0-16444 GCA_045639725.1 Candidatus Avigastranaerophilus sp.
GTCTGGATTATTCACGAAGACAATAAGTTAAAATTTAAGTTGGGCATCAATGGAATTGTATCGCCATTGATACACATAATCGAAGGTTCCAAGTTCGATTACAAGCAATCACTGAAATACGGCACCATGGTATTTGAAAGAAACACAGACAAATCTGGTCACCTGATTGGCACAGATGCCTTAGCCTACAGCACTGCCAACACATTTACAACAAACCATGACGGTGAACACAGTGGACATGAACTTGTTCACACATATCAATACAGAAGAAACGCCATATATCCAATCCAGATTAGTGATTTCTATCCTGAATTTACTACAAAGTATTTTAAAGACGACAAATGGGTAGATGATACTGGCTGGTTTGTAAACTGGGGCTTACAATGCGGCTGGGCCGATTGGCGCGATAAAAATAGATCATTTGACATACCATTGGAAGAAGAAGCCTATTATATGGAACGCAAATATAGAAGAAAATTCTAATAATTCCTATATGATTAGCAATTTAAGACAAATAAAGGCTTTATGCGGTATAAGACTTAGACTTCTGTGGAATACCCTCAGAAGCAGGGCTGGCTTAGGCAAAATCATAGGAATGAGTTTTGCTGCCTTTATAATGTTTATTGCCACAGCCTCAGGAGCTTCAGACTTATTACAAGGCATATACCAGCTTCCTTTTGCAAACATCCTGGCCGAGTGGACAATCGGACTTCTTGTATTTTATTCTATTTTCATAGTATTCACCGGGGACCTTGTATCCGGCCACACATTAAACACAGGGCAAATGAGCTCTGATTTTCACTATCTATCCACATTACCAGTTCCTACAACCGCACTGATTTTCATTAAAATTTTTGAAAAGCTGATTACAGATTATTTCGGCATACTATTTCTATTACCAGCCTTGCTAGGTATCTCATGCTTCAAGGCTTACACATGGAATGGTTTTCTTGCTGGTTTTTTAATATATGTAGAAGCCGGTATTATCACAGGCTTGCTGATAAACCTGGTATTAATCGCATTAAGCCGTTTTTTCAAACCATCTACAATAAATAATTTCTTTTCAATTTTTGGATATGTCAGTGCCATAGTGACTCTGATACCATTTTTGCTGTTATCTGATTTTAATCCTGCATATATTCCAAAAATTCTGGAAATCCTTGATTACGCCCAAAGCTATGCCGCATGGTTAGTTGCTCCAATACGCTGGATAGCAACCCCGTTGCTTCTTTCAACACCCTTCTGTAATGAATTCGGCAAGCTAACAATTCTATGGTTTGCGATGGTAGTAATACTTACAGTCTTATTTTATACAGCAGTAGAAAACAACTGGTTTGGATATGCACATTCACGTAAAGCGCTAACCACAAAAGCATCTAGCAAGAGAATGTTCTCAGGACTCTTCCACAAAGAGTTCATTATGCTGAAAAGCGACTTCAACCTGTTGGTTAACGCTATTTTGATGCCTATTTCAATAATAATCGTAGAAATTTATTTTTTAAAACAGGTATTCAGCTTCACATCCATGTATTCGGTAATGAACTTTATTTTCGGTTCAATAATATACTTTTCAATGTTTGGGCCAATAAACATCATAGGCTATGAAGGCAAAAGCATGGCTTTGTTGGAAGCGATGCCTATTACACCTGCTCAGCTTATAAAAAAGAAATTCTCTTTCTGGTATCTGTTGGCATTGATAATATTTGTTCCAGCAACCATAGCCACTTTTAGAACAATCAACTTTGACACCTATTCAACATTTATAGCAACTATTCAGGCTATTGCTTTTACCTTAGGCGCGGTATGGCTCTGCGTGTGCCTCTCTGCAATTTTTGCGAAATACGATACATCTGTTTTGCAACAGCGCTCCACATTTGTAGGGAAAATGGCCGCCATGTCCCTTCTAACACTGTTATTACATGCTAAAACACTGACTTGGCTGAGTGCTTTCACCATAATATTATTCATAGTCATAGCATATCTCTGCTATATAAAAGCCCAGACCTGCCTCGCCTTCAGACAGGACAAAGAAGCTTTGGAATCTGAAAACAACAAGATGCTGAACACATTTTTGCTGTTCCTAAGCTTCGTAGCCATAGAAACAACAATAACACATACTTTCCTAGCCTTATCACCCGATAGCGATACAGGTATCTGGAACTGGTCCCTTAGCGTTCCAATAATGCTACCTTTTGTTATTCTTAACAGAAAAAAGCAAAGTCCGATCTTACCACAAACTAGTATATCTGAAATTCTTAAGACTACAGGAATCGCCATCTGCTCAATAGTGGGAGCTATTGCATTTTTGAAATCAAACCCTACTCTACTGGGAACAGTCAAAGAAGACACTCAACAAATAATAGAATTCTGCAGATACCTGCTAATCCCGACAAAGCTTTGGAAGTTTGCTATAGTTCTGCTTGCCACTACATTTATGACAGCTCTTACAAAGCGCGCAGAAGAATTCTTTATTTCAAATAAAAGTCTACTGATTAAAGCTCTTGGCTGTCTGCTGATGGTTCTTATTTCGCCACCAGCACTGATGCCCGCCGTATTATTCTATATGGTCCTGACTTATCTTTTCTGTATCAGAAGAAATACCGCTGCTATCTGCTTCTACTCTGCTGTTCCCTTCTTCTTGCTTCTGTTCGGTTACCTGGTCTGGGGAATCAGCTAATGAAGCTTCTGTGCCAGACTCAATAGTCGCAGTCGCATTACCAGTAGCATTATCTATTTCTATTTCAGAATCTGGTTCTGTTCCTGATTCAGCTTCGACATCTGATACTGCTTCTGGTTCGTCTTCCAAATCTATCAGCTTTGGTTTTTCTCCAGAATTATCTTTCCCTGTTTCTTTTATCTTTTCTTTTTCTTCATCGGAAACTGGTTCCTTATAACGACAGTGCCAGTTTTCTTCGCCAACATAAGCCAAAAGAGTTTCAAAAAGCTTAGTGTCTACTTCTTTAAAGCCAAATTTTTCAAAAATATCTTCAAGATCAGACTGAGTGCTTAATATCTGAATAGATTTATTAACAGGCTTAAAGCTTGTTTCCTTAACAAGCTTCCTTATACGTGCAACCCTGATTTCATCCTTGCCAACCTTTTCTATTAATTCATTATAACGGTCATTAATAGCTCTATTTAGCTGATGAAAATTGAATTCCTGCTGATTCTTATATTTTTCGAGATAAATCTCTAGATCTTTAAAGCTACTACGAATTTCTGCAAAGTATTTTGATTTAATAGAAATACTTTCTTTACTGGCTGCTACAAATTCTGCCTGCTGGCGGCAATAATCAACAGTAAAGGAAGACTGTTCTGTAACTTCACGCAAAGCATCCAACTGTGAAGAAACAAGCTTCAGTAATTCATCGTTTGTGTTTTTAAGATAATAACCAAAACCTGTGAGATTTGCAGTGTTGGTATTGGTTTTAACAATAGAATCCAAAATAGTCTGAACTTTGTCGACCAAAGCAATGTATGCTCCGTTTATTGTCCGATAATGATTTACGTCATCGACATAGGAATTAATTATTTCCTTGGTTTCTTCTTCTGTTTCAGCTATTTCGTCTACTAAAGATGCAGCCTTCTTTTTAAGATGCTCAGAAACATTCTGCAAATGGATTTCCAATAATTCCGGAAAAACATAGGTAACAGCATAAGCAGTAAAAAGCTGCTGTCTTGTCAAATCACCAAGCAGTGAGGCGTTTCTCTTCTGAGGACTATCAGCTCTTTCAACATGGTTTATTGCTTCTGCGATACAATACGAACGCCAGTTTATGTCGTAAAGTTCCTGCAAAGAATCCAACTTTGCCTTTAATGTATTTAACTGTTTTCCGCTTACCTTTTCCGCCCATGGATTATCTTCCTTGGGTTCCTGCTTTTTCGGGTTCTTTACTTCTGCAGTATCTGAAGCATTTTCGACAACTTCTTCATCTAGTTCATTTGAAATATCTGAAGCTTTTATTGTTTCTGCATTCTGATTTAAAGTATTATTTTTATCTGAATTTGAAACAGACTTTGAAGCCTTTTCTATACTTTCGTTAGATTCTAACGCAGCAGTTTCATCATTTCCTGTGCCAAGAGCTTCACCAACTACGGTAACAGCAGCATTGTCTTCTGACTTAGTCACTACGTTGCTTGTAGTTTTTTTATCTGCCGCAAAAGCAGGGGTATTAATTAATAAAGCGGATACTAATATTGTTGCAGAGGTTGATAATCTTTTCATAGAAAAAGATTATACTATATTTTCATACTAATTAGTATGCTAGGGCGTATTTTTTTATTTAATTGAGAGAGAGTAAAAAGCTTGTTTCAATAGGCTTTTGGCTATTGGCTGTTAGCTTTTGGCCGAGAGCGTAGTCCTATAGCGATAAAGCATAAGGTATGTTTCAATAGGCGTAGCCTCATTCATTTTTTTCTTCTAGGTTGCTGCATACTAGGCAGAGAGGCATTACTGCCAGCGCTCTGGACAGCACTCATGTTTCCATACCAGGTATAGGTTCTGTTTATTGGATTCAGAATGGCATAGAGTTCAGCTTTTCCATCACCGTCGGCATCTACGTATATTTTATCAGAAACGCCATCAAGGTCTAAGTCATATTCCCACTGGTCAATGCGACCATCAAAATTTCGGTCATACTGGTAATCATTGAAACGGCCATCGAAGTTTCGATCTGTAGCCCAGTAGTCAGGTTTTCCATCACCATTTCGATCAGTAATAATCAAGTCAATCTTGCCATCGCCGTTGCGATCGAACTGGCCAAAAGCCTTATTTGCTGTTGCAGTATGTGCATTAGCCTGATTAGGGTGCATGGAAGCAAAATCTGGTTTTGATTCCCAGCGCTCAAGGGCAGCACTTAGCTGGTCTCCACCGGCTATTAACGCGACTCCTGCGACAATAGCACCTATGTATATGCCTATTTTGCGGTTTAACATAAGAACCTCCGTGTATTAAACATAAGGTATTTGAAATCACACCTTTTGCAAGTAGAAAAAATGAATGAGGCCTTCGGCCTATGAATGAATCGGCGATGCCGATTGTGAATGATTTGCTTCGCAAATATGAATGAGCCTACGGCTATAGCTACTATACGCTTCGCTAAAATCACTAATTAGTTTATTAGAAAAGCAGATATTTTTAGTTGATTTTAATAGAAATTTATAAGTTTTTGCCAATAAACCAAGTTTTTTACTAATTTTTCGGTTAATTTTCGGGATAAAAAATGACGATATAATATATGGAAAGGGAAAAGTATGCCTTTCCAAAATCACTGCACGGAGGCAGTAATATGAACATTAAGTTCAATCAGACTCAAGGAAAGAGTCTCTACGAACAGTTGCAAAAAATCAGCAACAACCTGACTGGTAAAACAGAAACTAAAGGTGCTAAGGAAAAGAACTCACAAAAAAGTTCAGAATCTTCTTTAGTTCCAACAGACAAGCTTGACCTTTCTAACATAAAAAATGTTTCAACAGAAATAGCAGCATCACAGGAAAAATACTCAGAAAGAACCAACTCTTCAAGCGGTGAAATCACCTCATCTAACGGTTCAAACGTATCTTTCCAGTTCGATTTATTCTATTCACTTACATCTAAAGTTGAAGCCAAAATGGGTCAGTCTGGCGCAGAACGCTTCGTAGATTTAAGTGCCTCTGTTGCCGAAACCTTCCAAAGCAGTTTCAGTCTTTCAATAGACGGTGTAGGTTCATTCATGAACGGCACCGACAAATCTCTTGATATTTCTCCTGAAGTTGCCAATGACTTCTTTGACGCTGTTGAAGGTCTGACAAAACAGGGACCCGAAGCTCTCGAAAACTTCCTGAAGAAATCAGATGCTTTCTTCAACGAATTAGAAGCTACTTACGGCAATATGGACGGAGCCTTTGATACTATCAAGGAACAAGTTCAGTCTCAAGCCAAGGACTTTATCGCTTCTGTAGGCGATGCCCAGAATTTTGTAATGAACGGAGTACAGGAAGACCAGCAGAATCTACTCGACCAGGTTTCTGGCCTGTTATCTGAAAACAGCGAAGTTCCTGAAGGCTCGGAAGAGGATGGTGGCAATAATCTTATCAAGATGTTTGCAAAACCAGAAATTACTGCTACTCAGGATCAGTATAAAGACTTTCTTAATAAATTCATTGAATACGCTAACAAAATGAAAGAAAGCATGTTCAACGAACTTATGGCAATGAAGGATGGCACATCTAATTCTGATGATTCTTCTGCTTCTAATGCCTTAAAATCATTACTTGACGTTTCAGCTTAATTAATCTCAATAATTTTCCAAGTTTATTTTGTTCCGTTTGGCACCCAATGCACACTTGGGTGCCTTTTTTTGCCTAAAAAAACACCCTTTTCGTAAAGGGAGATTACTCTTCAACCCCCTTTCGTAAAGGGGAACTTCTCTTCAACCCCCTTTCGTAAAGGGGGGCAGGGGGGATTTTCTTTAAACAAACAAATAAAATACTAAATTACAGTTTGTTTTTAAGCTGACCAAGAAGCTGCTTTACACGGTTGGCAGTCTTTTCATCACACTTCTTTTCTGTGAAACAAAGGAAATTCAGCTTGGTTGTAAGTTCGAGGCTAAGATCTACATTGTTTGCATTAGCTTTTTCAATGTATTCTTTAAGCTTTGTTGTCTTACCCTTGGCAACTTCATCAAGAATAGGCTTTATTACAGACTTTTTGTAGTATTCCTGAATCATTGAAGCCCACATTGTGTTCTTTGCAAATGGAAGCTGTCTATATTCCTTTTCAAATTTATAAGATTTCTGTGGGAAATATACAGCCAGACCATAAGCATAGTTTGTTCCATAACCGCTGACGTTATTAGCATTAATCATTTTTTCAATAGAATTAATCAGCTTGTCAGCCGTAGTCTGAATGCCGCCATTCTTAATCTTTGCCTTACTCAAAGTAACGAAATGCTTCAAATCGATATTTTCAGGATATCCAAACTTGGTTACTTCGGCCAAAACCTTATCAATCTGACTAGAATAATCAGATGACATCATCATTTTGCAATAGCCATTCAAACAGTCTTTGAAGTTTTCATAAGCATTTGAAACAAGAACCGAATGAGTGCTGGATTCATAACCAGCGCAGCCATCATCGTAGGATTCGGCGTAGGCTCTGGAAATAAATCTTGCCATTTCGTCAGGCTTCATTCCCTTTTCAAGCTTAGAAAAGATTTCCTTATAAGGATAGCCTTCGCCAGGTTCAACTTCTTCTGAACCAACAATGTAGTCAGCGCCGTCACGAACTGTGTAGGCAACTTCAGCCATCTGCATCAGACAAGCGTCAAAGCAGAGCAAATCAAGCTTGTTACCGCCAAGAGCTTTTTTGATATCCTTAAGAGCAAAGCCTAGTTCAGCTATAGACATATGGTTTCCGGACTGTTCATCATAGGAAATACCTTTAACCATACCATTAGCTCTTTTGATGGCCTTCCAACCGGTGCCATGATTCCAGAGAATTGAACAATAATGCTTAGCAGGATATTTCTTAATAGTATCTTTAACAAAGCTTGCATAAACCTTGTAGTCGCCCATGTCGACTTCGCCATGTTTTTTAAGAACTTCCTGTTTGTTATCAACAATTTTGTAGGTTACAGCCGGTGCATTATCACGGTCGACCATTACAATGACATTTGCAAAATCACTGTTTCCACCGATAGCGCGCATTTCCTTCAAGTCTTTGACTGCATTCTGGTCAAGATTGTTATCGGCATTCATAAAAATCATGAATGTCCATTCCTTGACATCTATTTTAGCCGCAGCAGCATTTGCTTCAGTGCAAAGCACGAAGAGTATTGCAAAAACAGCTAATATTCTGGCAATCATTCTTTTCATTATTGTAACCTTATTATTCTTATGGAAAAGGCTTATTATCTATTAAATTATATTTATTTAAGAGGGAAGTGTCAACTGTACAATAGATATAAAGTATAAGGTATGTTTCAATACAGTTGTTGGCTGGGTTGGCATAAAAAAAAGACCACTCAAAGAGTGGTCTTTTTTTGTTAGCTAATAATTAGCGAGCCTGGAGAGCAGACTTAAGATTGTTGAACAATCTGTCAAATTCAGCCTGATCCTTAGCTGGGATAGACTTTTCTACGTAAGCTGCAGTGTTGAGTTCGCGAACAAGAGCTCTAGCATACTGGCTGCGTGGGTTCTTCTTAGCTTCAGAGATTGCACTCTTGATGCCCTTGAAATCGCCCTTCTTAGCACTTGCAACTGTATCGCTGCAAGCTCTCTGAGTGCGGAGTGAGAGAATCATATCGTCCCACATAGTTGCCTTAGAGAAACCGAGTTCCAAGTATTTAGATTCCATACCGAAGCGTTGTGGCAAGTAGATAGCCAAACCAGTTGAATTTTTCAAACGCTGGTCATTTCCACTGTAAGAAGTGGTCTTGCTGTTTACTACAGCAGCCTTAGCAGCGGCCATAACCTTATCGCATGCAGTGATGATTGAAGAATCGCCAGTGCAGAGAGCCTTGAAGTTCTTGATAAAGTGCATAAGGTCGATGTTTTCTGGATATTCATACTTAGTGGTCTTACCAACAGCCTGCTGAATCTTGGTAGCATACTTGCCGCTCATAACAGCTTTTGCAAAACCATTGAGTGCATCAGTGAGAGCGTCAATCTTGCTGAGATCGATAGCTGACTGAGTTGAATCATCACGGCCCTGTGAACCGTTCTGATAAGACTTAGCAAATGCATTGATCCAGTGGTTAGCAAAATCTCTTGGAGAGATACCAGCAGTTACGCCTCTGAGAACGTCATCGTATGGAGCACCCTTACCTGGTTCAACTTCTTCAGAACCTACGAAGTAGCAGCAGTTGTCTTTGATTGCATAAGCAACTTCAACCATGCCCATCAAGCAAGCGTCCATATTGATGATGTCGAGCTTCTGACCAAGAGCTTCAGCACAAAGCTTTGTAGCAGTAGTGAGTTCGTTGGTAGTGATGTGATTATTTGAAGAATCATCATAAGAAATACCGCGAACTACATTCTTGTCAGTTTTTGCTTTCCAGCCAGAACCGTGGTTCCAGAGACCGATGCTATAATGTTTAGCAGGATAGTTTTCTTTAATGAATTTGCAGAACTTAACGAGTTCTTTGTAATCACCCATGTCAAGTTCGCCCATATCTTTGATCTTTCTGATCTTGTTCTTTTCAATGTAGTTAATCTGAGCAGGACCACATTCACGGTCAATCAAAGTTACGATGTTCAAATTTTCGTTTGAACCGATACGAGCCATTTCTTCCTGATCTTCAACTCCGAATGGATCCAGGTTATTGTCAGCATTCAAGAATACTGCAACAGTCCAATCTTTCATTTTTGGAGCGTTCTTCTTTGGAGCAGCAGCAGAAACTGTAGTGCATGCAGCACCGATCATGAGAGCGACAGCGGCGATTATACTAGATACTTTTTTCATTAAAGGTTATACTCCCTGTCTTATTTAACTTATTATCCCTAATCGTTACTCAAGGATTAGATTTATTATACTGATGAAAATACAAACCCGCAAGACCTAAGTACATATTTTTTTAATAATTTTTGTACAACTAGTTATATTAATGATAAAATGAGTAAAATTCATCACAGAAGAGGGAATACATGAAACGAATATTTGTTATTCTTCTTGCTATTTGTACATTAGTTGGTATGCCAATATACAGTGCACAAAAAGGCGCACCGCCAAGTCACACAAAACATCAACCTTCTCGACCAATACCTCCACAGTCTGGTATTGCAAGACCTCACGGCCCAGCCATCCAACCATCTACACCTGTTCCTCCTCCAGTTCCGGTTCCCCCACCCCCGCCACCTGTTATCCGTCAGGAATTCTTAACAAATGGTATTGCCATGAATCTTGGTAATCTGTCCATGGACGGCATCAATATGACTGCCAATGCCGGAGCAATGGGTGATAACTCTGCTATAGAAATCATACGTTCAAATATTGGCGCTGCAGCAGCAGAAATACGAAACAATGGCTGCTATAGTAACAGATTCCAACCTGTTAGCGACTTATATGAAATCAGAGCTAGTAATATGAACAACTACTTTGCCCTTCCCGTAAAATATGTAATTATGGCTAAGGGCAGCATACCAAACGGAAGTCGCCTTTTCATGCTTGTTAGAACAGGAGAAGAAGTATCTTTTATACCTGCAATAACAACCACAAGCTACAACATGGTTATGGGCGAAATCAATTCCTGCGCTATTTATGACGAAATAGCCCTGATAGCAGATACCAATATCAGTTACGACATGACAAGCTACATGATAGCTTCTTCACTGGATTCAAATGGCAAAGCAGTAAATCCTGATTACGCTACCCTGCGTGACAATGATGGTTTTGCAATTTCCTCACACATATTCCCAGCAGCAGGAAGAAGTAACTCAAGCTTCAATAACAGTGTTCTAACTGTAATACAACCAGACTCTTCTTCCTCTATCAATGTGTATAAATTCAACAATGACGAAACTGTATTTGTTGAAAATCTGCCTTTTACAAGCGCCACGTCTTATAGCTTCTGCAAAATAGCACTAGCAAACTTTGAACAATACTACAACGACCAATCTATCAGTCATGCTTTATGGTTTGATTTCAGCAATACAAACATTGAAGATCTGCCAGGCGCGCTAATATTCAGAGCAAGCTGTTACGATGGGGAAGGAATCCGTTTTTCTACAGAAGATCTGATGGTATATGTAAATCTTGCTCCTAATGGTTATTCTTCTCCTTTCACAAACGGAAACGGCAGTTCTTCAAATCCATATATAATAACAAGCGCTTCTCAGCTTGATTGTATACGTGATTACAGAAGATGCTTCTTCCAGTTGAACTGTGACATAGATTTGAGCACCAGCGACCCAGACGGCTGGATGAATATCGGTGATTACGAATACCCATTTGATGGCTCCTTCAATGGAAACGGTCACACCATCAGAAATCTGAGAATCAACAATCCTAATGAAGGTTATCAAGGGCTTTTTGGCTATGTCAGAAATGCTTCTATAAAGAACCTTAGGGTAGAACTTGCCCCAGAAGGCATTATCGGCAATGAACATACCGGTGCACTGTGTGGCTACATTGACAACACAAGAATCTATCAATGCTACACCCGTGGTACAGTAAGCGCTTCTGATTATGCAGGAGGTCTGATTGGTTCTTCCCATAACTTCAGCACAATCAGAAAATCTATGAGTGACAGCACAGTATCATCATCGGAAAACCAGAATACTACCGGAGGTCTTGTTGGTCTAGCCGCAGACACAACAATGACAGACTGTCATGCCGCAACAAATGTTTCTGCTAGCAACAATCGTCACATCGGTGGTCTGGTAGGCCAAGGCGAACGCCTAAAAATGCAGAACTGTTATGCTACAGGAACTATCAATGGTGGAGCCGGCTGTAATGCAGGTGGTCTCATTGGTTACACAGACGGTTGTGAAATAAAAGGCTGTATAGCAATTAACAAGCGCATCAACGGCGGTTTGCAGGGACGTATTGCTGGCAAAACCACTAACAGCAGTTTCATCAGATGCTTTGCTTGGGAATATATAAGAGACGTAAATAACAAATACATCTCTGAAGGTGGTTTCAATGGAGCTTCACCAAGCAAAGACAACCAGAATGGCGAAAGTATTGCCAAGAAATCATTCTATGGTTCTGGTACAAGAAACAAGTTCTGGACAGTAAATAAAAAAGTCGGATTTAATCTGGATAGCTGGATATTCAATTCTGGTTACAATCTGCCACAGCTTCGCAGCATGCCTTCACTGGGAAATCCTGATTACCTGCAGTAATTATCTACTGTAAAACATGCATAAAAAAAGCCTCCGGTTCGGAGGCTTTTTTATTTTAGAATTAAATCAACAATTAAATCTTATAGCCAAGAGACATGATGAAGGTTCTGTCATATCTTTCCTTGTTATCAACAGGAGCCTTGTTATAATCAACCATGTATTTGAGTTCAGCGTCGATTTTATTGTTAACAGTAAGAACGAGGCCAACAGAGCCTTCAGTCCGATAAGCATCAGAAGTGTGTTCAGATGGAGCGAGGAAACCGAAATGGCAGTTGAAGCTGATGTTGTCAGCGAGCTTTCTCTTACCGTCAAAACCGGCTCTCAACCATGTTTCGTCGTTATCGGTATCATCGGTATATTCTTCTTTAGTGTATTCAACACCAAGAGTGCCAGAGAATACAGTGTCATCTGTCTTTGTGAAATAGTTAATAAGACCGAGACCTAATACATACTGATGTTCATAACCAGAGAATTCATCTTCCAGGTAGCCAGCCTTAGCATACCAAGAGAATTTATCGTTCTTTGTGAATTCTGCCATGATGTTTGCAGTCTTCTTGTCTTCGTTCTTTTCATCTTCGCTCTTGCCATAGAGAACCAAAGCATCATAATGCATAGTCAAGCTTGGTGTGCGCTTCTGGCTTAAACCAAGAGTGAAATTCATCTTGCTTTCATCAGTGTTACCAGTGCTTTCAGTGTAACCAAAGCCTGCACGGCCTTTTACTGGTTCCATAGATCTTGCAGAAACAGATGAAGTAGTGAGCATGCATAACAATGCAGCAAGAACAAGTGTATATTTACGCATATAGCCTCCGAAGCCATTTAAATATCATAATAAATTTTATGGCCTGTTTAAATTTGTTCGAATACAATATAAAAAAACTTAAAAAAAATCAAGTAAAACTAAAAAAAACATTCCCCCATAAGTTCCAGCTTTTTTTAAGAGAACCTATGGGGGATTTCTTGTGTCCAAGTAGCTGTTATACTGCTTTAATCACATTTTCCACTTTGTGTAAGATGGTTTTTCTTCAGTTTTTTCTTCCTGCTTTTCTGGGACTGCTGCTAATTCTTCCTGTTTGGGTTCAATCTTTTCGCTTGTCCAGTTGTCTTTACCGCAGGCTATTTTTTCACCCATATTGTAGTATAAAACAAAGCGTTCAATTGGTTTTCTTGTTCCACCTTCATGAAGGGCTGACATTAGTAATGTTGAATAAATACCTTTTGGAGGTAATGAAGGATCAACCCGGATAATGGTTTCCGGCTGTTCCGGGTTCTCTTCAGATTTATTCTGTGAGTCAGAATTAATAGTGAAATCTCCATAGCTCCAGAAAGACGCTAAGCATAACAGTCCTTCCGGGTATTCGCTTGCTTCCCTGGAATATTTTTCAGCATTGATTGTATTGGGCTTTGTCGGTTCGTTAACCCAGGCAATGGCTGCTTCATAGGCTCTTTTTCTAAGATTCTTTTCAAGATTTGCAACAGCTTCTTCTGATTCTTTGATTTTTTCAGCCTTTTGTGCTTCTTCTTTTTCTTTTATTAAGGCAGCAGCATCTAGTTCCGGTTTTTCTTCAGACTTTGCTTTGTCTTCTGCCGGCACTGTTTCTGCTTTGTTCTTTGAAGAATTCTTGCCTTGCTTCTGTTCAGCCGCTTCTTGAATTTTTATTATTTCATCAAATATTTTTTCTATATTATCTTTATTTTTTGATAAAACAGTCATGAATTCCTTAAAAACGGCTTGGCTTTCTGCAGGATTACCTGATTCATCTGCTTCAATAGCTTTATTTATAATGTTTTTAGAAAAATCCAATAACTCCTGCTGAGTCATACCGGTATTTTCTTTGAAATGCTGGTCTATTTTTCTCTGACATTCATCATAGAAAGCCTTGTCTTCAGGCGAAAAACTGGCTATTGTCTCTTCAATTTTCTTGAGAACTTCCTGTCTTTGTTTCTCAGTCGTTTCAAATTCTTTCTCGAATATTGCCTGTTGTTCGGCCTGCTGTTTTTCGTGATAAGCCTTAAGTTTTTCTAGTAATTCCTTTTTTTCTTCGAGGGTCGGTTCTGCTTCTTCAGAATTGTTGGAAGAAGGTGAAGCACTAGAAGATTCTCCACTTTTTTCTTCTTTTTTATCCTGTGGCAAACCAAGGGCTTCTTTTTGTTCGCCAACCTTTTGGGAAAGCATTTCCTTAGCTTCTTCCTTGTTTTTGGGCAAAGCTACTGCTTCTGACTTTTCCTTTGGGGCTTCTGCTTCTTTTTCTGCTTCATCCTCTGGCTTAGCCCCTTCTTTGCCTTCCGGTTTTGCGAATATTTCTTCATGCAGGGACTTGATAATTGAGCAGCCCCACCAGATTCGCGCTCTTGGGTGCAAAGCGTAAACCATGACTTCACAGGCAAGACTTATTTCATTTACTTCCATAAGCTGTTGAATAAGGCCGTCAACAGTCATGCCCGGAGTTATTACAGATAATGCCTTCAGGGATGGCTTGTAACCGGTTCCCTGAATCAGTTCTTCTATTGTCTGATGTTTAAAAAGTATATGTTTTGATTTTGCTATATTTTCCTGCATGATTAATCACCCTACTTTCACTAATTGACCGCCAACAGTAATTGTTGGGCTATTAACTTTCAATACTTTGCTATCAAGATTGAATGATTGACCTTTAAATGTTACAGCATTGCTATCAAGATTGAATGCTGCTCCATCAACTTTTAATGCTACACTTGCTTTCATTTGGAGTTGCTTAGTTTTCATATCTAATGAATTGCAGGTTGTTTCTATTCTTACCGGATTAATACTTATAGAGTTCCCTTTACTAGTTAATTTGAAACCCATATCTGCCGATACGTCCAATTTACCAGTTGTGGTAAATTTGTTTGAAGCAGACTTAACATTTACTTTTGATTGTGATGAAGTTACATCAAATTTTGCTAAAGCTGTTTTTATCTCTGTCTTTAAAGCTTTTAGAGCACATGAATCTAAGCTTACAGAACCTTTTTCAGATTTTATTGTAAAAGCTGGTGCCTCTGCAGATGCTTCCAATAAAGCTGCAAAAGCCGCTGCTGTACCTATACCTGTTACTCTCTGCATAGCTTGTGCCGCGAGGGTAGCGGTTGCCTTTGCCAGACCACCGGGTATTCCTTCCAATGCGGTTGTGGGTGCCGACGTAAGTGGATTTAAAGGAAAATTGTGTGCGGTAGCTTTAAAGTTTACAAAGTCGGCACTTAATTCTGGAGAAAATGTAGTTATAGCACTTGGACTCATCTTCTGATAGCTGCAGTCACCTACTTTATGTTTTTTTATTGCTGGGATTGCCAATGACAAAAAGACAGTTTTTGTGACAATTTTTATGAAATTTACAATGGTGGTTTGTCTTTGAGTCTGTTCCGGAGTAAGTTTTTTAAGAACTCCTAAATCAAGTATATCAACAGTCAACAGAATTATAACAGAGTCATACGTTAAGAACAGGAAATCAGTAATCGTTTCCAGTATGAATGCAGCAGTGTATTTAATGCTAGGAGGAATTGCACTTAACTTATAGCCAAGTCTTACAAACTTCTGTGCCAAACCCCAAACTGGCTTATTGACAGTACCATACACTTTTTCAAACCATTCCAGGGCTTTTGCATCTTTACTTGCGAGTTTGAATTTAAAGTCAAAGGCCCCTGTCTTAACCATATCGTTATATCCGATATCAAGACGTTTTTTCATATTTGCCTGGTCTAAGGCAAATAGTGCTAAATATTGGGCCAGGTCAATGTAGTAACAGGCAAGATCAAAGTTCATGGACCTATTGTCATCGGTGGCTAAATCTACTGAATGACCACTTATACCTACTTTACCTTTATTAAGCTTTATAAGTTCGCCGAAGCCACTGGAAACACTGGTACACATTGTGCTTCCCACTTTTACTTCCAAACCGGAAAGACTAGCTCCGATAGGATTCAGAGAAAGCTTTGAATCGTATGGGGTTCCTTCTGTGCAGGTAGACTGAGAACCAATGCTTATACCTGTTTCAGAAATCTTTATTACGTTTCCGGCAACTTTAAGTGTGATTGATCTTTTTGCGTCAATAACCACAGAACCAACGTCTATTACTCTGAATTCACCATATTTGTTTGCATTTGGTGTTGAGAAGACGAAAGCATTTGCCGTACTTAGATTAGTAAGACCAGTATGATTATACTGGTTACCAGGAGTCTGTATTCTTAAGACTTCAGGTTTCCAGTCGTCACCGTCTTTAAAGCCAGAATACATCCCTATTTCAGAATACTTGATGTCTTTATTTTTATAATCTGATGCCTTGAAGGAATTATCAACGTTTCTAGTTATTGGTTTTAAGTAGGCTGTAAATTGGTCTGAAGCTTCATCTGCCAGATAAGTCGTTGTATTTGATTCCGTTGAATCTTTAGCTATAAAGTTGCCGGAATTGTGGCGCAATACCGTTGCTGCAGCCTGTTCTTCTGGTTGATTAATTATTTTGTTTTTATATTCTTTTATTTTTGCCTTAACATCATCGTCTGATAAGTCTTTTAATTTGCCTTCGTTTTCAAGTAAGGTTTTTATTGCTTCGTCAGATGGAACTGTGCCATATTGGAAGAAGGGCATTGTATTTGTATCTGGAATGTA
>JAZUDR010000125.1:0-8096 GCA_045639725.1 Candidatus Avigastranaerophilus sp.
TGCAAAATCAGATTGCTTCTGTTTCTCAGCCACATCTGAACTTTGATTGATAGAGGCTATATATGGCTGAAAACGAAATTGAAAAAGAATCCACTACAAGTCAGGTTGATGAAGCCGGTTTAACTCCACTGATGCTTCAGCATCGTCAGTTAAAGGCTGAAAATCCTGGCGCCATTCTTCTTTTCAGATGTGGTGACTTTTACGAAACTTTTTTTGATGACGCTATTCTTGTTTCAAAGGAGCTTCAGATAACTCTTACATCTCGTGGTAAATGCGGAGATACTAAGATTCCTCTGGCTGGTGTTCCATATCATGCTATTGACGGCTATATTCAGAAGCTTGTTCAGAAGAATTATACTGTAGCAATCTGCGAGCAGCTTGAAGACCCCAAAAAAGCTAAGGGTCTTGTTAAGCGTGATATTGTAAGAATTATTACACCAGGCACTCTTTCTGATCCGAATATGTTAGAAAGCTCTACCAATAACTATCTGACAGCATTCGGCAAGACTGCAGACCGTTTCTGTATTGTTTCTGTAGATATAAGCACTGGTGAAGTAATTATGACTACTGGTGATGAAGCAGAAATGAACCTGGTGCCAGAAGAATTTACAAGACTGATGCCTCGTGAAATTCTCTGTCTGAGCGATTCAGATACAAGGTTGGAGCAGGCTCCATGGAGTCATATTAACGCTGATGTCAGAACTATGAAAATCAGTGAAAAGGATGCTCTTGAAAGTGTATCAAGCCTTTATCCTAATGAACATAAGGCAAGATTCATTGCAATGCCGGTTTTGAGCCTAAAGACTCTCGGTATTCTTTCTGACCATCTTTTTGATACACAGCGATGTTCTTTGAATCATCTTAATCTGCCCAAGGAATACAAGCTTGGCGATGGAATGGTGCTTGATGAAGCAACTCTTAACAATCTTGAACTTCTTCCCAATAGCAAAAGCTCTAATATTGGCGGAACACTCTTTGACGTTCTTAATCGCACAAGAACCAGCATGGGTGCCAGAATGTTCAAAAAGTGGCTTCTTAAGCCATTGACAGATAAAAAAGCTATTGATGAACGCTTAGACCGGGTTGAATTCTTTGTTTCTGACGCTTTGCTCTTAGCTGAATTGAGAGATACTCTCAAGGGTATTTCTGATTTGGAACGTATTTTGAGTAAGGTCTCCCTTGGAAGCAGAAACCCAAGAGACTTAGCTGCTTTAAATAATGGTCTTTTAAAGGTTCCTGAACTGAAGAGTATTCTGGAATCATCAGACCAGTCTGAAATGGCTGAAGCTTTGAAGCCTTTGGATGAGCTTACTGCTTTACTTTCTGCCCATTTGAATGATGAACTTCCTCCGGCCGTTTCTGATGGCGGGGTAATAAAGACAGGTATCAATGAAGAGCTTGATGGCCTTCGTTCCCTTCTGGTAAACGGTAAAGCCTGGATGCAGGACTTCGAAGAACGTGAAAAAGAAGCTACAGGCATTAAAACACTTAAGGTAAAAGAAAACTCTGTATTTGGTTATTTTATTGAAATTTCCAAGAATCAGAGCAATCTTGCTCCGGAGCACTACATCAGAAAGCAGACTCTTGTTAATTACGAACGCTATATCACTGCAGAACTTAAAGATTACGAAAACAAGGTTTTCACTGCTAACGAAAAGATTCTTGCCATTGAAAAGGATATTTTCGAAATGCTGGTTGCAAAGGTATTGGAAAATACTGCTGCAATCAAGGAAAACGCTGCAGCGATAGCAAATATCGACGTTATAACAGGGCTTGCTTATCTTGCTTCAGAAACAGATTTCTGCAGACCTGTAATTACGGAAAAGAACGAATTGATTATTAAAGCGGGTCGTCATCCTGTAATAGAAAAATTCATTGGTAGTGGTGAATTCCACCCGAATGACCTGACTCTGAACGAAAAGAATGTTCAGGCTATCATAACCGGTCCTAATATGGCAGGTAAATCAACCTATCTGCGCCAGACTGCACTGATAGTGCTTATGGCACAGATTGGCTCCTTCGTTCCTGCAACTAGTGCCCAGATTGGTGTGGTAGACAGAATTTTTACCCGTGTAGGCGCTTCAGATAACCTTTTACGTGGTCAGTCCACCTTCATGGTTGAAATGATGGAAACCTCAGCTATATTAAAGAGTGCTACAGGCAAGAGTCTTTTGATTGTTGACGAAATTGGACGCGGAACTTCTACTTATGATGGTTTGTCCCTTGCCTGGTCTATTCTGGAATATATCAACCTGAATCTTGGGGCTAGAACCCTTTTTGCTACACATTATCATGAACTGACTGATTTGAATAATATCCACAAAGGTATTTTCAACCTCAATGTTGGTGTAAATCATGATGAAAAGACTGGTAAGATGGTATTTCTGCACCAGATTAATGAAGGTCCTGCCAGCAAGTCTTATGGTATTGAAGTTGCACGCTTGGCTGGATTACCGTCAAATGTAATTGACCGCGCTAAGGAAATACTCTTTGAACTAGAAAAATCAGGCGATGAAGAAGTAAACAGAGTTACTCTTCCCGTTAAGAAGGCTGAAGAAAAGGCTTCCGGCAAGAAAGTGGAACAGCGTCCTGTTCAGCTTAGTCTTTTTGCTCCTGCAAATGATGAGCTTACAGAGGCTGTTATGGCTATAGACCTGTTGAATACAACGCCTTTGAATGCAATGAATATTCTTGCTCACCTAAAGGAATTGGCAAATGGCAGATGATTTTTGGAAAGCCGTTTATGATAAGCTAATCGACAATATGGAGCTTCTGAAGCTGATTTGTCGAGATACCTCCAATGCTGATTTACTGGCATGGGTGAAGCCCAATTCCCGTTTGAAGACAAGATGTGCCCGTTATCTGAAAAATGGCTTTATTGCAGACCGTGAAGGTATTATCAATGAAATGCTTTCCTATGCTAAAACAGATAATCCTCTTCGCAGAATAATCCTTCTAACCTGGGTTGATAAAAACCAGGCTTCCATGGCTTTTTTCAAAATACCTGGAAATCAGGCTGCTATCGAACGCCTTGGAAAAGGTGAATTTGGCAATTCAGAGAAAATCAGAATTTTATCTTATATAGATCCTCGTGAGGGCTCTGCAAAGCTTTATAAAGATATTTTGGAAAAGGCTGACGCAGAAGCTAAGCAGAAATCAGAAGAAGAAAAAGCCGCTCAGGCTCTTGCTGCCATGGGAAGCGTAGATAGTGCCGAACTGGAAGCTGCTTTACATGCAAAGGAAATGATTGCTGCTCCCGATACAAATGATGGAACTACTAACAGTAATTTCAATGAAGTAATTCTAGAGGAATTGGAAAAAATCAAAGCGGCTCTAGAAATTCTTCAGGATGTTAATAAACAGCTTAAGGACGAAAACAAGGATTTACGTAGTGAAAAGAGTAAACGCCAGACAGAAGTGGCTAATTATTCCTCTAAGCTTGAAAGCAGTGTTAAGGAAGCTCGAAAACTTAGTTCTGAACTTGCTCAGGCAAAGGAAGCTAATGTAAGACTTAAAACTCAGCTTGAAGCAGCAAAGACTGAAATTGCTTCTATTCCTGCCCCCACACTGACGGATTCTGAAATCAACGATTTGAGATTCAGACTAGATGAAGCTCTGAAGCAGAATGAAAAACTGCAGCAGATTATTAACAACCGTGAAGCCAGCTTAGAACGTATAAAAGCTGAAAATCAGGAATTACATTCAAAGTCTGATAATATTTCAGATCAGAGTCAGACTGTTGCCAATCTGCAGCATAAGCTTGCAGAGCTTCAACAGAAGCAGAATGTGAAAACAACGGAAGTTGTTGGGCAGATTATTACTAAGACAAGATTCCCAGAAGAATTTGGCGAAAAGGCTGGCAAGAAATGCTGGTTGTTTATTTCTATAACTGAACAGGTAAGATATATTGATTTAAATGATATTCCGTCCGCTATGGCTGTTCCGGAAGAATTTATGATAGCTTCCTTTGAAGGCGACAGGCTGGTTTCTATAAATAGTCTGGAAACGGAGCGGAAAGAGGTCTATGGCTTTGTGAAGCTTGAAGATGGCCATGGAATCCTTGTATGCGATGAAGACGGTGAATTGCCTATAATGCTTGAAATTACAGAAAAATGGGCTGGAAGACCTGCCAGAGGTGTTTATCTACCTGAATATGAAAAGCGTGAGGGTGGGGTATATAAGCTTGATATTCTGCCGGCCACTGCCAATCTCAATAAAACGGCTCCTAAGGCTGCTAAGAAAGCTTCTGATAAAACTGAAAATAAAACTGAAGCCGATGTAAAATTCAATGGTCAGAAGGTAGCGATTTTTGGCGGTGACAGAGTCGGTCTGGAATATGAAAGAGCCTTGGCAAATGCTGGTTTAGAAGCCAAGTGGTTCAGCGGCTTTAATCTTTTAAGCGAAATCAGTCTAGGCGGCTTTGGAAAACCTGATTTGATGATTATTGTAACAAAGCAGGTTTCCCATGCACTTTTACGCGAATTGAATGCATACGCTGAAAAGAAAAACATTCAGGTTGCCTATTCAACCCGCCGCGGCATCACCAGCCTCCTCGCTCTCGCTTCTTCTCGTCTTAAGGACCCCCTTTTGTAAAGGGGGTAGGGGGGATTTAGCTCAAGCTCTGCAGTATCTGCCCAAGCACGTCTTCCAAAGTAGCATTGGCAGTAATCTGCGGTGCAATGCGCTTGATGCATGTAGCAATTTCCTTCGGAGAATAACCAAGGCTTTCCAGCGCTTCCTTTACATCGCTTTCGAATGGTATACCGTTTTCTTCTTCCGCGGCTATTTCAGCAACAGCACCAATACCAAGCTTGGCGACCTTTTCCTTTATTTCAACAACAAGTCTTGAGGCTAGTTTTGGACCAACGCCTTTAAGTGATGTGAGCTTTGCTATATCTTCTGATAATATCATTGTGGCCAGGGCTTCCGGTTCGGCTGCAGACATGATGTTTATTGCCAGTTTTGGACCAACCTTGTTGACGCCCATCAGAATCTTGAACATATCCCTTTCATCTTCTGTGAAGAAGCCAAAAAGCTGGGGACTGTCTTCCTGACGCCAATGCAAGTAGGTCAGAAGAGTTACTTCTTCGCCTTTCTTGGGTAAATGCCCGCTTGTTGAAAAAGGAACTATAAGTTCAATGCCTATGCCATGATTGTTTATAACAACACGCAATGGTTCCTTTGTAAATAATGTACCTGTTACAAAATCTATCATGATTAACTACCCGTATAATTCATAATTCATAATTCACAATGCATAATTGATTGTGTTGGTCTTGTGCTGCTTGTAGATTGCTTCTGCCAAGATTAGAAGCTTGTTACAGACCTACTATAAGCAGCAGAAAATCAAAACTAATAATTATGAATTATGCATTATGCATTATGAATTAATATTAGCACATAACGCATATAGCTGTGTAAATCCAATATTGAAATGATAAAAAAAACGGTTCTCGCGAGAGAACCGTTTTTTTATGCAAGTTCAATAAGCTTAAGCTTATTCTTCTTCCATTGCCTTTTCCATATCTTCATCAGATATTTCGGCATTGTGGTAAACGTCCTGAACGTCGTCGTGATCTTCAAGAGCATCAACGAGTTTCAAAACCTTAGAAACTGCATCGCCTGTTACAGCTACTGTAGTCTTTGGGCAAGCCATGATCTTTGAATCAGTAGTCTTTACGCCCTTTTCTTCAAGAGCCTGGCTGACAGTGTAGAAATCGCCTGGTGCACAGTATACTTCAAAACCGTCTTCCTGTTCCTTGAAGTCATCAGCGCCAACTTCGAGAACAAGTTCCATCATAGTATCTTCGTTCTGAGAAGGATTGGTTTCTTTTGCTACAAAGAAATAACCCTTGGTTTCGAACAAGTAAGATACACAACCTGGAACACCCATGTTTCCGCCAGCCTTGCTGAAAATCTTGTTAACTTCAGCAACTGTGCGGTTAGTGTTATCTGTAAGACATTTGGCCATAACAGCAACGCCGTTTGCACCATAGCCTTCATACATAACTTCTTCGTAGTTTACGCCTTCAAGTTCGCCTGTACCTTTTTTAATGGCACGGTCGATATTGTCTTTTGGCATATTGCAGTCTTTAGCTGCATTAAGAGCGGTTCTCAAACGTGGATTTGAGTCTGGATCACCGCCACCAAGCTTTGCAGCGATGGTGATTTCTTTGATAACTTTTGTGAAGGCACGACCTCTGATTGCGTCTACCTTGGCCTTAACGTGTTTTACTTTGGCCCACTTATTATGACCTGACATCTAATAATTCCTCCAAATCGGAAAGTGTACCCATTATAATCATACTCTTGCTACTTAGCAACTATTTTTTTTTATTCACATAAACCCATTTTTAGAATATTTTAGAAATAAAGTAAAAAGTGTGTTTCAAGACGGCTGGGTAAGGGCGCTGCGCTAGGGAGGGCGCCACTTCGTGGCTAGGAAGGGGATTGTTTTAGTTTCTACTGCTTCCTGCTCTCTCGGCCAGCAGCCAAAAGCCAATAGCCTATTGCAACATACCTTATACTTGCTTTGTATTAAATAATGTCCTGCTTCAAACTTCAAGCTTCCAGCGGCCTGCATCGGCAAAGCCGATTCATTCACAGCCGCAGGCTCATTCATTATATTAGTATTTGCTATTGTTTATATATGCCAACAATAAGTCGCGGGCAGCGGTGATACCTTTTAGATGAGTGCGTTCATTGCCGTGAGATGCAGCTACGCCAGGGCCTATAAGTCCAACGCGCAAATCATGGCCGGCCTTCAAAGCAGCAGAGCCATCAGAACCATAATATGGGAAAACATCAATCTGATAAGGGATTTTCTTTTTCTTTGCCAAGTCAGTAAGACGCTTTCTAAGAGTAAAATCGTAAGGACCACTTGAATCCTTGGCGCAGATAGAAACGCAGGTTTCGCGACCTGTTACGTCTTTCCCCACAACACCCATATCAACAACAACGAGTTCTTCAACAGATTCAGGAATACCAGCGCAGGCACCGTGACCTACTTCCTCATAATTAGAGAAGAAAAACATTATTGGAAGCTTATTCAGTTTCTCAGCACCCAAAGTCAGAATAGTATCAATAATAGCCGCTGAACCAGCCTTGTCATCAAGGAAATGGCTTTTTACGAAGCCTGTATCAGTGTATTCGAAACCACTTTCAAAGGCTACAAAATCACCTGGTTGTATGCCAAGCTTCTTGGTATCATCCTTGGTAAAGACTTCTGCATCAATCCTAATATGCATATTTTCTTCAGTTCTTACAGTTGATTCTGCGTTTTTGTTTACATGTGTGGCTGGATTATTAAGAATAAGACTACCAGTATAAGTGCGCTTATCAGAAAAAATCTTTACGCTGTTTCCTTCAAAGGCAGGAAGCATAGGACCGCCAAGTTTTGTAATACTGAGAGTACCGTCGGGATTTATATCTCTTACCATAAGCCCGAGAGTATCTATGTGTGCTGCAGAAGCCATTGTTGGCTTTTTATGATTGCAGGCAATAAGAGCACCTTTATTTGTGTAACGGCATTTTATGCCATTCTTTTTCAAAAGTGTTTCAATGTATTTAAGCACATCCTGCGTATAGCCAGTTGGAGAATATATAGAAAGAAGATCTTTAAGTATATTTATAATTCGAGGTGTTTTTTTATTCATAATAGTCTTGTTCAATCCATATAATGCAATTTAAATGCGACTTTTCATCGTAATTTTTGTATTTTAATATCAAAGAAAGCAAAAATCAACGATGTTGTTAGGTATTAGGTATTAGGGGAATGTTTTGTTTTTCTGCTGCTTTTAGTTGCTTTTTGCTTAGTAGTTGGTTTTTAGGATTGATAGATTGGGTTTGCTAATGCTTTTAGCTGCTTTTTGCTTAGTAGTTGGTTTTTAGGATTGATAGATTGGGTTTGCTAATGCTTTTAGCTGCTTTTTGCTTAGTAGTTGGTTTTTAGAATTGATAGATTGGGTTTGCTAGTGCTTTTAGCTGCTTTTTGCTTACTAGTTGGTTTTTAGGATTGATAGATTGGGTTTGCTAATGCTTTTAGCTGCTTTTTGCTTAGTAGTTGGTTTTTAGGATTGATAGATTGGGTTTGCTAA
>JAZUDR010000126.1:0-6817 GCA_045639725.1 Candidatus Avigastranaerophilus sp.
TGTCTGTGGCCCAATCCTGCGATTTAGGCACATCTGTGTATAAAGTATATTCTGTTTTTTGTGTCATAGCTATTTATTCCAATTATTTTGTAAGTTGCCAGCTTCAATGCTCATTATTTTCAGGAAACAAAGTTTTAACTGTAAGAGTTTTACTGTCCCAGCATATCATTCAGGGCAGTGAGTTCTTCGTTTACTTTCATTTCCAGTTCGTGGAGGTCAGTCATGATTTCTATGGTTAGCATCGTCTATACGTCTATTATATTCACCTTGTAAATTATCCGTCAAGGCCTCTGGCTTTCCAATTCCGCACAGGCAACCATTTCTTTCAATATCTTTTATCAGCAGATTTATTTTTTTAATGTTTTCTTATCTTGAAACTGCCAATATAAATAATCTTCCCATGCTTCATCTGACCAGATTTTCTCAGTCATCGTCAGCCTCAATCAATTCATGTGCTTTTCCTTTGCCGGAGCGAAGTTCTTTAATTGATTTCATTAAATGAGCCTGATTCTCTTTACTGTAAAAAGGGTCTGGTTCAATAATTTCAAAAGGAATTCTACGTTCTCTGATAACAGCTTTTACAAATAAGTTTATAGCAGTAGAAGTATTCAAGCCCACCGCTTCACAGAATGAATCAAAACTGTTTTTATCTTGTTCATCAATCCTTGCTGATATAGTAGCAAATGCCATCTTACCACCTTGTTTTAATAATATTACTGCCGCAAAGCGGCAGTTTTTCATGCACGCAGGTCGCATTCCTAGCCGAAGGCTCATTCATTAATCCAGCTTTGTGTCTTTGGGGAGCGTGAGGTCGAGGACAATGGCTACCAGGAACACCACAGCGACCATATTGTTCGCAAAGAGGTTCTGCACTAATGCCGGCATATGGTTAAAAATCTGCTTTGTTTCGGAAAAACCTACCCCAAAAGCCAAAGAAAGAGAAATAATAAATATATTTCTGTCATTATAGCCGATTTTGCTTAGCATCTTCAGACCGATAACAAAAATCTGACCGAAAATGATAATTGTACAACCGCCTAGAACCGGCTGTGGAATTGTATGCAAAAATCTTGCAATTGGCGGGAAGAAGCTGGCAAGTATCAAAAAACCGCCTGCTACCTTAACAATGCTTCTATTTACAGCCTTTGTATATGTTACAAGACCAACATTCTGTGAAAAGCTTGTAATCGGTGAACTACCGAACAACCCGGCCAGAGCAGAAGCAAAACCATCACAGGCAAGAGAACCCTGCCCTTCCTTTTCCGTAAAGTTTCTATCTAAGACGCCCTGACAAAGCCCTGCTGTATCACCAATGGTTTCTGTGGCAGAAACAAGGAAAATTACAATCATGGATATAATGCTAGACAGTTCAAATTCAGGCATACCAGTCGGCAGAAAGTCAGGACAGGCGAAAATACCGCCTTTCCATATATTAGAAAAATCTACCATTCCAAAGAAATAAGAGAAGATATAACCAATGATAAGGCCGAAGACCATAAAATATGTCTTTTTATAACCATACAGACAATATTTTGCAACAATACAGAATACCAGCGTAATAATGCCGATAAGCCAATATTTTATTGAGCCGAAATCAGCCATCATTGGGTTTCCGCCGCCGAGGGAAGTAATACCGATGGGGAATAGAGAAATACCGATACCGCTCACTACGCAGGCAGCAACAACTGGTGAGATTAGCCTTTTCCAATATTTATAGGTTAAGCCCAGTATGCCTTCGACACAACCACCAACAATGACTGCACCTATAGCCGTATTGAAGTTTACAGCAGCAACCTGCATCATCACTGACAAAAAGGTAAAACTGACGCCCATAACTATTGGAAGTCTGCTTCCTATAACTCCGATGCCGCAAACCTGAATCATTGTGGCTATACCAGCAACAAGCATACTGTTCTGAATTAATGCAGGAATGGTTTCTGGTGCCAGAGGGTCGCCATTGACCTTAGCAACGCCTGTAATCAATATGATTGGAGTCATATTAGCAACGAACATTGCAAGAATATGCTGCAAAGCCAGAAGGAAAGTCGTCTTGGCTGGGATCTTGCCATCGAGTTTGTAAATGTTATTTATGTCTGGTTTTTCGGTTATTGTTTTTTCTTCCATGGTTTTCATTCTCTCGATTAAGATAATTTTATTTTAGCACCTTTATAATTTTATTAAAATAAAATTTGTGTACCCTTTTTCAAATTTTCGTTAAAGAAAATACAACTCTTGCCGAAGGGTGTGATGGATTTGTTTGCCTCCTTAATTTTCGGGCCGAGAACGTTTTCTCGGCTTTCTTTTTTTTAGCAACAAAGTAAGATAATTATCTCCTGCTTGCTCTCGGCCAGCAGCCAACAGCCAATAGCCACAAGCCTATTGCAACAAACATTATACTCGCTTCATATAGAATTATGCCCTGCTTCTAGCTTCAAGCTTCCTAGCTTCCAGCGGCCTGCTCGTTCTAACTATAAGCTGATAGCAGTATAGGCCGCCAAGCCTCATTCATTCTATCTGCCGAAGCAAATCTGCATTTTGATAACAAAAAACTTTGCTATTTAGGGAAAATCTTATATATTGGTCGTATGTATATTATAGGTATATGTGGATTATCAGGTTCCGGTAAAAGTAGTGTTACAAGAGCAGTTCTCGACCGTTTCCCGGGAAAAATCAGTTATCTTGAACACGACATGTATTACTTTGCCAAAAAGGACAGGCCAGTTATTCAGAACTTCGACCATCCGAGCGCATTGGAAACAAGTCTGCTGATAAAGCATATCAACGACCTTCGCGCTGGCAAATCAGTTGAACGCCCTACCTACGATTTTAAAATCAGTGATAGAAGCGATAAGACTCAAACAATAGATCCTAAGCCAATTTTGATTGTTGAAGGCTTGCTTCTCTTCAATATTCCAGAAATTATGCCTTTGTTAGACCTTAGAATCTATGTCGACGTTCCTCTTGATGTAGCTATCATCAGAAGAATCAAACGCGACCACATCGACCGCGGAAGAAGTGTCCAGAGCATCATCGACCAGTATGAAAGTACTGTTCGCGATGCAGCTATTCATCTGGTTCAGCCTTCACGCTACCTGGCCGACCTCATTATTCCACAGGGCGCCAATAATCTTGCTGCTCTTGAAGTTCTTTACGGCAAAATCCGTGACCTTCTCACCAACAAGAATCCCAATGGCTTTATCCGCGGGAAAGAGCAGGATTGCTAACTGGTAGCAGCTAACAGCTTACGGCTTACAGCCGAGAGAGGTCTTCTATAGCTATAGAGTATAAAGCTTGTTGTAATAGGCTTTTGGCTGTTGGCTGCTGACCGGAAAGTAATTATATCAAGCCGTTTTCTCTAAAACTGTAGTAGCGCTTGGCATCGAGATTCTTGGGCTGCAGAGGATCTCCGATTATGAGGTGGTCGAGCAATCTGATACCAAATAATTCACAGGCCTTAGAAATAGAAGTTGTAATGTTTATATCCGCATTCGATGCCTGCAGACGTCCCGCGGGATGGTTATGAACAAGAATAATACCTGTAGCATTCACTTCTAAGGCGCGACGCAAAATCTTTTTGGGGTAAACGGCTGTCTGGTCTTCTGTTCCAGCGGACAGAATCTCGTCCTTTATTATTCTGTTGGCATTATTAATAAAAACAATACGGAAGACTTCCTCATTCAGGTCCTTCATTGTCGATTCCAGATAGCATATAAGGGCCTCGCCGTCCTCAACAACATTTTTTATCTTCTGACCTTTCATTGTTCCTGTTCTTCGCCATACCAGACCAACCAGAGAACCAATATAACTAATGAAAAAAGCTGTTTTTTCACATTCGCGGGGCGTTGGATGCCCATTTTTGGTTTGAATGCGTCTCAAAACCATCAGTAACCGGTCATAATTTGCAGTAAAAACCTTTTCAATTGAACCAAATTCGTAAATCAGATACTTTGCGATATCCTTTGTATCAACGCGCTCTATAGTATAAAACAGTGCCAGTTCAAGAGCCTCATGTTCATAGAAACCATCTATCCCACCCTGCAGGAAGCGCTGCCTCAAGCGTTCGCGGTGACCGTCTGCAGAAGGAATCTTATCAATAAAAATATCTGAATTACCAATCAAATGATCACCCATACTACGCCTCCCCTGACACTAAGTTATATTAACTATAGCATATACATTTGGCTTATAACAATATTTATAATCAGAGGGCGCTTCGCTAGAAGGGCGGCCTTTGGCCTAGCAGGGCGCTTCGCTAAAAGGGCGTGCTGGCGCACTAGGAGAGAATTGTTGAGTTTCTACTGCTTATACAAGGTCGGTACAAATTCGAATGTATCACTGCGCCTAGAAGGAATATAACAAAGCCAGCATCGAAACAGCAAGAGCAGAGAGCAGAATTGAAGGTCAGGACGAAGGCATGGATATCTTTGCAGCTTTGATTAAAATATTGTCCGATGCTGGCAGATACAACGATATCACCAGAGTTTCCACCGACAAAGAATACCGTAATCAACTGATAACAGAATTTAATCTTATAACCAAAGAAACGGTGTAAAGAACCGATAGTTTAGATACTGGCCGAATAGACTTTCCCTTTTCTCAGGGATTGAAAGAGAGAATTAATGTGCCTCTTATTGAAATATTGAAAAAGGACATAAATATTGGTAGAATTTTCTGTAGGAGGAATAAAATGCTTATATACCATGGAAGCAATATCGTTGTTGATAAGCCTAGAATCTTAAAGTCTAATAGGGCTCTAGATTTGGGACCAGGTTTTTATACAACAACGAATAAAAACCAAGCCACAAGCTTTGCTGAAAAAGTTGCTGATAGAAATAATTCCCCCAAAGGCATTATAAGCATTTATGAAATTAACCTTGAAAAGCTAAAGTTAGAAACAAAAGGCTTGTGGTTTGAAGAAGCTAATGAAAATTGGCTAGACTTTGTAAGCAACAACAGAAATCAAATAGTAACCGCTCTTGATTATGATTTTATATATGGGCCTGTTGCAAATGATACTATTTTCAGAACATTTATTGCTTATCAGAATGGTATCCTAACCAAAGAAGAAACAATAAAACGTCTTAAGATCAGACCTTTATACAATCAACTTGTTTTCTGCACTGAAAAAAGCTTAGAGTATCTTAACTTCCAGAATTATGAAGAGGTAAATGTAAAATGACAGAAGAAAATATATTTAAATCTACTCTTCAAATGCTGGTTCCTATGATAATAGAAAAAATTTCATCAGAATATAAAATAAACCTTGATGAAGCCTTGTATTCTTTATATAAATCTAAGCTATACAGTGATTTAGAAAGGGAAAGAACCAAGCTGTGGCATCTCAGTCCGTTAGCTCTTGCCAACCTTTGGCACCAGGAAGTAACAACCGGCAGCATAGAATACCCGGAGGAAGCATGAGCATAGAATACGAATTCCTTATCTATTGCATAGAAGAATACAAGGCCTATCATAAACTGACTGGCAAAGAAGTAATTGAACTTTTTGAAAAATACGATGTTAATTCCTACATCATCCGTAATTATGCTTCTATGCATACTACTGGTGCCTTATATAATATTCAGGACTTAGATGATTATATAAAAAGCAGGAATCAGCATTAAACCGCTAAAGAAAGCCTCAAAGCCTACCGCGACAATAAAGCAGCCCTCAACACTGCTATTCTTGCAGAACGTGCTGTTCAGGAAAAGAAAATCAACCTGCTAGAAGAACAACTGCAGCAACAGGACAAAAAATTACAAAAACAAGACAAACAGTTGCAGCAAAAAGCTCAACAATTACAGCAACAGGAAACCAAGCACCAGAATCAGATTAAAGCCATAGTTTCTAAGTTTCCCCTTTTCTCAGGGATTGAAACCTATCGCTTGCCGGAAAATCTTTACTTTTGCAAGCTTGTCCGAAAGGACTTCCCCTTTTCTCAGGGATGATAAGCTGAAGTTATCTCCACAATAAATATTGCAAGCATTGCTATTTGTTCTAAATTATCGTAAAATTACATCTACTAAAACTGTGGCAAGCCACAACTTCAGGTTACAGATTAACTAGACAGTTTAATAAACAGCTAGATAGCAACAATACCAAGAAATGCAGCCAAAAAAATTTCAGGAATAATTAAATGTTCTGACAGCATCAAAGCATAGCTCTGCACCATGTTAAGCTGGTGGAATTGGAAAACAACAAAGTCTTCTACGAAAAGCTTACCTTTGTCTATGCTGAAATGCCAAAATTCAGAAAAACCATAGACGAACTGGTTGCTAACACTGACAGGTGGCTGTTTGTATTGAAAAATCTCAGCAGACTGCAAAAATATCCGGAAAAGCTTCAGAGTAAAATTTTCCAAAAGCTTTTCAATGAGGCTGAAATAGCAAAATATAGTATGGATGATTTTATGGCATACCAGAACAGCCTTAATGATTACAGAAATAACAAAGCCAGTATCGAAACTGCCAGAGCAGAGGGCAGAATTGAAGGTCAGAACGAAGGAATGGATATCTTTGCAGCTTTGATCAAAATATTGTCCGATGCTGGCCGATACGAAGATATCGCCAGAGTTTCTACAGACAAAGAATATCGAGATAAATTATTTACAGAATTTAACTTGAATTAAATCAAGCATATTCTAATAGTATGCGAAGTATTTCCTGTTCTGCTTCACGCAAGCATTTTGATTTTAATTCAGTATGCATTAGCCAGTATATCTTCTTTTCCGGAATTGCTTATAGCCATAGAAGGCAAATAAAAAATCCGCTTGAACAAAATATTCAAGCGGATTTGGTTTATGCTTTATTAGAGCTTGAGG
>JAZUDR010000127.1:0-6520 GCA_045639725.1 Candidatus Avigastranaerophilus sp.
AATAACTAGCTAAAAATCAGATTGTATTATAAGATTAAAACACTATGACCAGATTAAACTTTACAATTGAAGCAACCTGCAACGGCACCCAGGCTCGTGCCGGGCATTTTACAACACTACATTCTACCGTAAAGACACCTGTCTTTATGCCCGTAGGCACCCGCGCAACAGTTAAGGGGCAGACTATCGAAAGCCTCAAGGAAAACGGCGCTCAGTGCCTGTTAGCCAATACTTACCATTTGTTCCTGCGCCCAGGAGCCGAAGTCTTCCGCAAATTCGGTGGTATCCATAACTTCATGAAATGGGACGGCTCCGTATTGACAGATTCAGGCGGATTTCAGATTTTCTCACTTCATAAAGACAGAAAGATGAATGAAGAAGGGGCAGCCTTCAAGAGCTATCTTGATGGTCAGACCTTCTTGCTTACTCCTGAATTGAGCATCGAAACCCAGAAAGCCATCGGAAGCGATATCATGATGGTTCTTGACCAGTGTATTCCTTCCACTGCCAGTTACGAAGAAGCAAAGGCAGCTATGGAGCTTACACACAGATGGGCTCTGAGAAGTCTCGCTGCCAGGGGTGACTCTAAGCAGTCAATGTTTGGTATTGTTCAGGGTGCTTGTTATGAAGATTTGCGCAAGCAGAGCGCTGCATTCCTTACCCAGCAGCCATTTGACGGCTTCGCAATCGGCGGTCTGGCTGTAGGGGAAGAACCTGAAAAATGTTGGGAATATACTGGCATTGCCGCTTCATGTCTTCCTAAGAATTTGCCCAGATACCTGATGGGGGTAGGGACTCCTATTGATATTCTTGAAGCAGTTAATCATGGTGTTGATATGTTTGACTGTATCATGCCTTCTCAGCTTGGGCACCGCGGAACTGTCTATACTTCACAGGGCAAGATGCAGCTTAGAAGAACTGTTTATAAGTTTGCTGAAGAAGTACTTGATCCAAATTGCGATTGTTATACCTGTCGCAGCTATTCAAGAGCTTATTTGCATCATTTGATAAAATCTGGCGAACCACTTGGATGGTTCCTGCTCACAACTCATAACCTGGCTTTCTATCATAGATTAATGCGAGAAATGCGCCAAGCAATCATTGATGGCAATTTCCCAAGCTATTATCAGATGAAGCGACCGTTACTGCTTTTGACTGACGAAGAAAATCCCGCTGTTCCACCAAGAAGAAACGTTGTAAAGGTTCATCGTCTTGGTGATTACGAAGTTCATCACAGCAAAGAAGGCTTTGCAAGCATAAAGCAGATTAGCTCTGGCGAAATCATGCATTCCGTCAACAAGCCGGAAGAAGAAGCCAACCGTGTTTATATCGAGCAGTCTGATTTGGCTAACAAGCTTCTCATTAAAGACGGGGAAGAAGCCAAGCAGCTTGTTCTTTGGGACGTAGGCCTTGGTGCTGCTCATAATGCCATGGCAGCTATCCGTTGCTTTGAAAAGACATTAAAGGACAATGGCGCAGAAAAGCTTAATAAGTTCAAGATCATCAGCTTTGAATGTGATCTTGATCCTCTTAAGCTTGCTTGCAAGTGCAACAAGGAATTTGCTCACCTGCATCACAGTGCTCCATTCAAGCTTTTGAAGGAAAATAAATGGGTTGATGCCACAGGCCTGTTAGAATGGGAACTTGTTGAAGGCGACTATCTGAAGCTTTTTGAAAAATATGAAAAGCCTGATATTATTTTCTACGACCCGTTCTCACCTAAGGTAGACAGCGATTGCTGGGGTCTGGATGCTTTTAAGAGATTGTTTGACCATTGTAACGGAAAATCATTTGAATTGTATACCTATACAACTTCCACAATGATTCGCTCTACTATGTTAGTTGCTGGTATGTGGGTTGCCAAAGGTGTTGCTACTGGCCCTAAGGAATCCACAACAATAGCTTTCTCAGATGAAAAAACGGCAAGAAAGCATCTTGCCGCTGATAATCTATTACCTAAGGAATGGTTAGACAGATGGCACAGATCTCAGGCTCAGTTCCCAAAGAATTTCCCTGAAGAATCAAAAGCAGAATTTACTGCAGCCATAGAAGCCCACCCCCAGTTCTGCTAATGCCTTCTTAGCCCCCTAAAGGAGGAAGGCCTCGCAGGGGCGGCCTCACTCTCTCGGCCGTAAGCAGGCAGCCGACGGCCGTAAGCTAATTAGTTCAGTTCGTAGGCGACGCTTATCTTTACCCAGGTTTCCTGGGGAACGCCGTTGTTGAGAACAGGTGTGAATACCCAGCGTCTTAAAGCCTGTGCGCCATCAATAGCCAGCTTCGGGTCGATGGTTGAACTCATGGTTACAACATCACCAACAGTGCCGCTTGGCTGAATGAGAACGCGGTAAACAGCATTGCCATGAACACCCTGTTTTCTTGCCCAGTCAGGATAATCTGGCTGAACCTTTGTTATAATGGTGGGAGCGATGAAGTTTTCATTATTTCCACCAAAGGCTTCAATGTCACCAACCTGAACAACACCGTTTCCTTCTGCACCGTCTGAAGTGCCGGTAACTGGTGATGATACATCTGTGGGTGCTGCAAACATCATGCTGTCGTCCATCATTGAATCAGGCATCAGCATAGAGTCATCAGATAACATGCCCGGACCTGAAATTTCGTCTAGCATCGGACTTGGATTGCCAATTCCTGTGCTGATATCAGAAACTTCTTCGAACAGTGGCACATTGTGAGATGGTTTGACTGGTGCGTTAGAAGTAGTTGAAATATCAATTACTGATGGAAGGTTAGTCTGAGCAGGTTTTACGGCTACTACTGGAATAGCGGCTGTTGTTGTAGTTACAGCTTTTTGGGCTTCAGTATTAGTCGTCTGCTTCTTGGCTACAACAGTTGATTTTTGTGCGGTTGGTTTGGTAGTAGGCTTTGCAACAGCCTTTTTAACCGGTTTAGCTGCAGATTTTGGCTTCTGTGCTTTTTCAGGTGCAGTCTGCTTAGGCTTGGCAACTACCTTGTTTGTGTTTCCCTGAGCTTTCTTGCTTCCTACATCTTTCGCTATAGGCGCTACTGCTCCGGCTTTTGGTTTTTCAATCTGAGCCACCAAGGTAACTGGAACGATATTGGGTTTCTTGACTGGAACAGCCTTGAAAAGCATTGATATTGATATGGCAACTAGAAACAAAGCATGAATAATCAGTGAAAGATGATACTCATTCATTTCTTTTGCTTCTGTTGCGTATATAGTGAATTTTCTCATTATTTTTCAGGTTTGGTTGCTAAACCAACATTAATTGCACCAGAGCTTCTAATCTGGTCGAGAACCTTGATAACGTTTCCGTAGTTAACACCTTCGTCTGCTTCTACCATTACTGGTCTGTCAGGGGAAGCCGCAATCCACTTTTTGATTTGTTCATCAAGTGACTTTGTATCCACTGGGTTGCCAGCTATGAAGATGTTTCCTGCTTTTGTAACCTGAACGGTCATGTTATCCTTTTCCATGGAAATAGCTGCAGAGGCTTTTGGAACATTAACAGGCAGCTTCTTTTCGTTCGCGGCAAACGAACTTGTAATCATGAAAAAGAAAACTAAGAGCAGAACAACGTCTATAAGGTTAGTTACAACAATCTGAGGTTGAGTCTTAGCTCTTTTAGGCAGCAGCTTCTTCAAGGTTACCCTCCAGAGCGTTTACTGTATTGGCCAGATCAAGAGAATGGATTTCAACCTGTTCAGTGAAATCATTGGCTTTGGCTTCGCACCAGTTGTGTGCTACAAGTGCAGGTATACCAACTAAAAGACCAGCAGCAGTAGTATAAAGTGCTTCTGAAATACCACCAGCAAGAGCGGTTGGGTCACCAATGCCTACTGTAGAGATAACGCTGAAAGCTGAAATCATACCGGTAACCGTTCCTGTGAGACCAAGGAGTGGGGTGATTGCTGCAATTGTAGAAAGCTGACCTACATGACGGTTGTATTTCTTAAGCTGAACCATTGCTTCATGGCTCATTACGTCGAGAAGGTCTTCTTTTTTATAATCAAGATGGTCAATACCTGCTGCAATAACGTTTGCAAGTGGGGAAGCGTCATCGCGGCAAAGCTTCATTGCGTCGGTAAAATGGTGAGTGCTGATGGCTGCTCTTACTTTTTTCATGAGCTGAGCGCCATTGCTTTGATTGCGTGAATAGAATCTGTAGCGTTCAATAAGGATTGCTAGTGCAACAACAGAGCAGAACATAATTAGATACATTACTGGTCCGCCGTTTACAAAGATGTCTACTAGGAAAATGTTTTTCATTTAAGCCTCCAAATATTTAGTCTATACGTCATAATTATCGGCTGTTTAAAGCTTTATAATTAGTTTTTTTGCTAAACGGAGCCCGGCTGTCAGCTATCAGCTTACGGCCGAGAGAGTAGTCTAATATTGATAGAGTATAAAGTATGTTCCAATAGGCTATTGGCTGTTGGCTTCTTGCTATTGGCCGAGAGAGTAGTCTGATATTGATAGAGTATAAAGTATGTTTCAATAAGTTCTCGGCTAAAAGCTAATAGCCAAAAGCCACAAGCTTATAAAACAAACATTATACTCTATATCTAAAAAACAAAAACTCCCGGCTGATGGCTGGTGGCCGTAAGCCGGGAGCCGGGAGCTCTTCCTATTGCGAATTAGAAGTGGAATTCTAAGCCGCCGAGGGTTACGCGGCCTTCTTCTTCAACATCTTTTCTGACTTTCTTTGCTTCGTCGTAAAGGTCTTTGACCTTGATATAACCAGTGAAACGTTCATTGAATTTATATCTTACAGCAAGGTCAGAACGTGTATAATCGCTGAGGCTGTGCAAGCCATATGGTTCACCATTTACAGCAGCATAAGCTTTTCTGCCAGATTCAGCTCTTCTTGTGAAGTCGAACATCCATTTATCATTCTTGTAGTTTAAACCAACATCAAGAATCTGTTTTGCTTCATAAGAAAGTCTGTTGCCATCTGAATCCTTTGGATCCTGTGCGGTTGCGCGAATAGTGAGTGTAAAGCCTTCTTCGAATGCAAAGTCGCCTCTGAAAGTCATACCTTTACGTTTGGCATCTGCATACATTGGTCTCGAACTGAGGATTCTGCGGCCATCGAAATTGTCGATATCAACAAATTCCAATGATTTGTCTTCTTTTTGAGTGAAAAGATCAATGCCGAGCAGGTCGCCGTTATGGGTTCTATAGTCCACAGAGGCTTTAAGAGTTTTCTTTACAGATGCATCAAAATCAAAAGCCTTAGTATCTACGTATCTGTTTCTTGGAAGGAAAAGTCTTTCAAGATTGTCGTTTCCAAGGTCTTCTTCGTAGCCAAGAGAGATTTTCCAGAGTTCATCAGGTTTGTAGCTTACGTTAGCATATGGAGATAATCTGTCTTCATGCTTAAGTTTCATGGCTTTGATACCAAAGCTTCCTTCTGTTTTGGGTGATAATTCTCTAGTTGCGCCAAATGCAGCAACTGTTTTGGTGAAGCTTATATCATTGCCACAATCTGAATCCAAATCTTCTTTTCTTATGTCTAATGTAGCATTGGCTTTGGTTTTGTCATCGATACGATTTTTGTAGGTTGCGCCAACTCGGAAGGATTTCAAATCCTGTTCATCTTTAAAATGAACATCATTGCTGGTTTCTCTTTCCAACATATCAAACTTTGCGTAGCCTTTTAGAAAAGCTCCATTGTCCAGGGTCTTGTCACCGTTGATCCAGATTCTCTTGTTGTCATCATTAATTTTGGCATTTGCATCAGTGCCATTATTGATAGATGCCTTGGTTCCCCTGAGAGCGCCTTTTGAATCTAAGATTTCTACGCCGCCATGAACAGTTGTGGTATCGTTATCGAAGCTTGTGATTCTAGCTTTAATACCTGTCTGCTTGGTGTCGACGGTTGATTTGAACCCATCTTTTTTGTGATGGAAAATAATGAGGTCAGCATCATAATTGTCCTGCTGGGTTTTCCCATTAACGTATACTTCGCTGCTGCTTCTGTTTCCAACACCAAGTGCAGCGGAAAATTCATTCTTATTTTCTCTATGTATATTTTCAATGACTGGCTTTTCTGTCATTGGCTGATATTCCAAGGATTCTATTTCTGGTGTCAATTCTGGCATCGGAATTGATTTGTCGGTCATGCCAAATTCCAGATTGTTAGCACTTTGGGAAATTGCGCCTGTCTGAGCGTCCTTGCCAACTACCTGGACATTGCCCATATCGAATGTGTCAGCTGCATATGCTGTTGCGCTAATGCCGCATGCAATTGCCAAAGCGATTATTTTATTGAAACGCATTGTTGCCTCCGAATAAGTATATATTTCTAGTATCGGAGGGGAAGCTGGAAAACTTAAGTTTTGTTTCAATCTCGCTGTTGGCGTGGTTGGCTAACTGAGCTGGAAGCTATAAGCTATAAGCTATAAGCTGGAAGCTGGAAGCCTGAAGCTCGAAGCAGGAAGCTTGAAGTTAGAAGGGAGTCGCCCCTGCGAGGCCTTCCTCCTTTAGGGGCTGCCGCCATGGATGGCGGCGTGCAGTTGCTACAGGATGTAGCATAAA
>JAZUDR010000128.1:0-4103 GCA_045639725.1 Candidatus Avigastranaerophilus sp.
CAGACATGGAAGACTATTTTAATGCTAAGAGACGATTATTCGTCGAATTGCCTTTCAAGTCAAAAACGAATGTTATTGGTATCGATAATGAATATGGTCCAAAAATGCTGAAGGAATGTAGAGACGCTGGTCTCACCACAACGAGCGTTTCTGTATATGACCAGACTGCAGACATTCATACTTCCAACACTGTGATAAAAGGTTCTGAAAGCACTTTCACCATTCATTGCAATGGCAAAGAAAAGGCTTGCCGCATAAACATGGGTGGCGAATACAATGTTTTCAATGCTCTTATGGCAGCAGGAATGTGCAGCGCTTTAGGTGTCACTATCGATGATATCTGTGCAGGACTTGAAGGATTGAAGGCTGTTCCAGGGCGTTTAGAGGCTATAGAAAACAATAAGGGTATAAATGTTGTTGTTGATTATGCACATAGCCCTGATGCTCTAAAGAATGTTTTATCCGCTTTGAGACCTGTAACAGAAAAACGTATTATTACAGTGTTTGGTTGCGGTGGTGACAGGTCTAGGGAAAAGCGCCCCGTTATGGGAAAAATAGCTCTGGAAGGCTCAGAAGTTGTTGTGGTCACTTCTGATAACCCACGTTCCGAAGAACCGGAAGCAATTATTGATGAAATTATGACAGGCATTAATTCGACTGATTCCAAAAATAAGAAGGTTTTAAGGGACGTAGATAGAAAAGATGCAATATATAAGGCTCTTTCAATGGCTGAAGCTGGTGATACCGTTCTGATTGCCGGTAAAGGTCACGAAGTAGGGCAGTATTTTGCAGACCATACTGTTCCATTTGACGATAGAGAAGTAGCTAGAAGCTTTTTTAATAAATAAAAGGGAAAACATATGAAGAAATTCACATCTGAACAGATTGCTGAAATCTGTGGTGGAAAAGTTGTAAAAGGCAACAGCGTTGAAATAAACAACGTATGCATTGATAACCGAAAGGTCGAAAAAGGTGACCTTTTTGTAGCTCTGATTGGCGAAACCCATGATGCTCACAAGTTTGCTGCTTCTGCAGTTCAGAACGGTGCCTCAGCAGTTCTTGTATCCTCTGAAGAAATAGGTGATACCGGTGATGCTGCTGTTATTAAGGTAGATGATACTCTGGTAGCCCTTCAGAAGCTTGCCCATACCAGAAGAGGAATGCTGGAATCTTATTTTATTGCTGTAACCGGTAGTAACGGTAAAACTACAACCCGTTCAATGATTAACCACATATTGTCTGCTTTCGCAAAAAGCAGCACTACTAGCGGAAATCTGAACAATCATATCGGCTTGCCTCTCACCATTATGGGAATTTCAGAAGATAGCAAATATTCTGTTCTCGAAATGGGAATGAATCATCCTGGCGAAATCCGAACCCTTTGCAATATTGCAACTCCAGACGCTGCTGTAATCAGCAATGTAGGACCAGCTCATATTGGTATTCTTGGCAGTCTTGAAAACATTGCCAAGGCAAAGTCAGAAATTCTTGAACAGCTTAAACCAGGAAGTCCAGCCGTATTGCCAGGTGATAGCGAATATATTGACCTGCTGAAAAAAGTCGCTAAGGATGCTGATTATTCAACCTTTGGCGAAAACGAAGGTAATGATTACAGAATCACAGAATTGAATATGAAGGCTGATTCTGTAGATTTCGTGTTTATAACACCCGCTGGTAAGAAAAAGGTTGAGCTCGGTCTTGCCGGGCATCACAATGCTTTTAATGCTGCCGCTGCTTTGGCAATCTGTCATAAGGTAGGCTGTGACCTTGATAAGGCTATTGAACGCATAAAGACCTTTGCTCCTGTTGGTGCCAGAATGGAACGCATAAACAAGGGTGGGGTAGAAATCCTCCTTGACTGCTATAACGCAAATCCTGCTTCCATGCAGGAAGCTTTAAGATACTTGTCTATTTGTTCCGGTAGAAAAATTGCTGTTTTGGGCGATATGCGTGAATTAGGAACTATGTCTGAAGAGCTCCATCGAAAGCTTGGTCAGCAGGCTGCTGCCGCAAAGCTGGATATGCTTGTGTGTGTTGGCGAATGCGTTAAGGCTACAGTTGATTCCGCTGTTGATAACGGAATGGACCCAAATTCTGTAATATTAGTAAACTCTTGCGAGTATACAGCCGATTTACTAAAAGGACAGATAGGAAAAGGTGTCACTGTACTCTTTAAGGCTAGCCGCGGTTTGCATTTCGAAAAAATAGTGCATGCTTTGTGGCCGGATTTGAAGATGGACTTGCATTAAAGCTCACAATACTCCTTAAAAAAATTGGCAAGCCCTTCGTAACAGTGTAAACCTAGTTCACTGTAACGGAGGGTTTCGTTTTGTTTAGTTCAATGTTTGAGCCTTTGTCGATTCGAATGATTTTTTCGATCGTCACGTCATTTTTGCTTGCAATGATTATTGCGCCAAGGGTTATTTCTAATCTGAGGTTGCGTCAGATCGGACAGTCAGTCCGAGAAGAAGGGGTTAAGGAGCACCTGAAAAAAACAGGAACTCCGACAATGGGTGGGGTAATTATCCTTATTCCACTGTTGGTAACTACTCTTTTGTGGGCTAAGCTGAATTTCTTTGTATGGTTCAGCGTGGCTTTAACAGTTGCTATGGGACTTATTGGCTTCTTTGACGATATCACAAAGGTTGTAAACGCACGTTCTCTGGGCTTAACAGCTAGACAGAAACTCATTGGCCAGATTGCTGTAGGTCTTGCTGCCGCATTATTCATGAAGTTGTGGCCTGGTTTAAGATTCGAAACCGCAGCTGGCGAAGCTATTGCCTCCTCCGCTATACAGTTGCCTATCTGTGGTTCCTTCGACTTAGACTGGTTATATATTCCATTTGCTGTATTTGTAATTGTAGGCACCACCAATGCCGTAAATCTTACAGATGGCTTAGACGGTCTTGCCGCAGGAACAATGGCTGTTGCAATTAATCCGTTTATAGTAATCAGCTATGTCTGCGGTCACGCTATTTTTGCTAAGCATCTAGGGGTTGCTTTTATCCCTGGTGTTGGGGAATTATCGGTAATGTGCGCTGCTGTTATCGGTGGTTGCCTTGGATTTTTGTGGCATAATTCTCATCCTGCTGCTGTATTCATGGGTGATACCGGTTCTCTTGCCTTGGGCGGTGCAATTGGTGCCATCGCAATGTGCAGCAAGACTGAATTTTATCTGATGATTGCTGGTGGTATTTTTGTTGCTGAAGCACTTTCTGTTATTATGCAGGTCAGCTATTTTAAAGCTACTCATGGTAAGAGAATATTCAAAATGAGCCCGATCCACCATCATTTCGAACTTTGTGGCTGGCCAGAAGAAAAGGTAGTTATCAGATTCTGGACAGTAGGCATTATGCTTTCCCTCGTTGCCCTCACCATTTTCTGTGCAAAGCTTGTAGCTTTCTAAGTTTCTGAAAAGTTGACAAAAATTTCCCCGGTTTTAGGGACCGGGGAAGGAATTTGGGATGTTATGTCAATTAGTTGATAACTAACTAATTAGCTTATTTGTAATAAACCTTAATCTGAATATCGCAAATCTTTATATCAACGATATCAAGATTTCTGGCTGCTAAGTAATATATATTACTTGGATTGTTTTTTAGTATTTCTGTAATATCAACAGTATAGCTATAACCATCTGTGCAACTTGCAGCTAAGAATTCGCCAATGCATTTGCCAGAATAGCAAGCATTGCCTACCCACCAGTTGTCCAACTGGGTTTCTGCACTTATCTGCTGATCAGAACCAAGATATGCAAAGAATCTTGCGGTTCCATTGTCGTGGTATCGAGCAGTGAACTTAATTTCTGCCTTAGTAAAGGCCATACTTACAAAATCAATTCTTATTGGGGTTTCCATGCTAGTTTCTGCAAAGGCAGCATTGGCATCTGCCAATGGGAAGAATTCTGAGAACCAACCTGTATTCCCTGTAGTGCTTTCTACTACTGCTGGGTTCATCTGCATTTCAATGTTTGATACCTGACCAGCGATTACTTCTACCTGATATGAAGCATCAAGATAATCGTTGTTGGTAGCCTTTAATGTATACTTGCCAGCAGGAACAGTATTGAAAGTAAAAGCACCGTTTGCATCTGTTGTTGTAGA
>JAZUDR010000129.1:0-13921 GCA_045639725.1 Candidatus Avigastranaerophilus sp.
CCTGACCCAGAAGGGCCGCGGCTACAAGCCTGCAATGGAACACTGCAACAAGTTCCACGGCATCGGACCATTCGAAATTGAAACAGGTAATGCCAAAAAGCCTGCTAATGCAGCTCCAAGCTACACCGAAATTTTTGGTGAAACAATCTGCAAGCTGGCCGAAAAGGACAAGAAAATCATTGCCATTACTGCAGCCATGAAGGAAGGCACTGGCTTGACAAAATTTGCCAGCGAATATCCTTCCCGCTTCTACGATGTGGGCATTGCTGAACAGCACGCAGTTACAATGGCAGGCGCCATGGCAAAATCAGGTTTGAAGCCTGTTGTTGCAGTTTATTCAACCTTTATGCAGAGAGCCTATGACCAGATTGTTCATGACGTTGCTCTCACAAAACAGCCAGTTGTTTTCTGCCTTGACCGCGCAGGTCTTGTCGGGGAAGACGGCCCGACCCATCATGGCACATTAGACATTTCTTATCTGCGCCCGATTCCTAACATGGAAGTATTGGCTCCCAGAGATGAATTAGAGCTTTCTATGATGCTTGAATACGCTGTTAAGCAGAACTGCCCTGTAGCAATCAGATATCCAAGAGGCTGTGGCACAGGCACCAAGGATACTGCAGAATCACGCAAATCTGTTCAGACAGGCAAAGCCGAAATTGTCAAAGATGGCAAAGACATTATTTTCATGCCATTGGGTTCAACCTACTCGGAAGCCATGAAAGCCGTTGAGATACTTGAAAGAGACCACAACCTCAGTGTTAAGGTCATCAACCCGAGATTTGTTAAACCATTTGATGAAGAGCTTTTCAAAGAAATCACAGCTTCCGGCATGCCTATTGTCACTATAGAAGACAATGTACTAACAGGCGGCTTCGGAAGCATGGTAGCTGAAAAATTAACAGATGCCGGTGCTTCCAATAAGCTGATCAGACTTGGGCTTCCTGACTCTTTTGTTCCACACGGAAGCCTCAAGGATTTGCGCCAAATGCTAGGTCTGGATGCTGATAGCATAGTCAATAAGGTTATAAACAACAGATAGAGGGTCGCTGCGCTGGAGGGCGAACTCTTTAATTCACAATTCACAATGCACAATTGATTGTTTAATAGATTGGATTTTCTGCTGCTTCGACAGGATTAGTGCCGTTGCCAGAATTGAGAATTAGTTGAAGGTTTATTCGTATTGATACAACAGTTCTTTTTCTGATAATGTTGCTGTGTTAGGCAGTTCAGAAGGTCTTTTCCCTGTAAAAGAACCACATTCAGAAGAGAAGAAATCCAGTTTTGAATCGTAATATTTGTTGGTAATGCCATAAGCTCCCAGAATACTGTGATAAACATAGTCATGTGAAATCGGTTTAAGCTTTTCCTGATTTGCCATGAAGGTTTCGTATTTATCTTTGTAGATGTATAAGGGTGATTCTATACGCTATTAGCTCTTGGCTGTTGGCCGAGAAAAAGCAGCTGTGCTGCGCCCTTTTATCGTCAGCGCCCTCCTAGGCCAAAGGCTGCCCTTCAGCGCAGCGGCTCTCAACATATCATTTGACTTTAGTTTCACATTAAATATCGTTTATGCCAAATATTGTTTAAACGGAAGTATTGCTATGAGAAAATTTACCTGGTTCACTCTGATGTTGGCTATGCTCATGCTTGTATCTTCGGGGGTTTATGCTGCCGCTGGGGATCCTCGAACAATAGAGGGTGGCACAGGAACAAACAGCACCGTGGCTGGCGTGGCAAATACTGCTTCTGGTGAGCATGGCAGTGCTTTCGGTTTTCAAAATAAAGCCGATGCTATTGATGGTACCGCTATTGGTAGTAAAAATACTGTAACAGGTGTTTGTGGCAGTGCGTTCGGTAGTTATAATGCCGCGGCAAATACCTGGAGCACAGCTATAGGAAACTACAATAACTGGGATTATGAAAATAATAGTCCTCTAAGTGAATGTGGTGTATCAAGTACTGCCATAGGCACTAATAACCAGGCTTTAGGCAATAATAGCAGTGCGATTGGTTACTATAATGCCACTTATGATTCAGAGGCTCTAGCTGTTGGCAGCAACAACATGGCTGCCAAAAATGCTGCTGCTGTAGGTTATTGGAACGCTGCCTTTGGTAACAATAGTACATCTCTGGGTTATTCCAACAATATTGGTTTAGATTCAACCTTAATGCCTGACCTTAGTTTGGCATATACTTCAGGTGCTAATAGCACAGCAGTTGGTTATAATAATACTGCTACCGGCACAAACAGCGTGGCCATGGGTTACAAGAATTTTTCTGATGGTAGCAACAGCACAGCCGTAGGTAATGCAAACAAAGCATTTGGTCTCAAAGACAGTGCTTTGGGTATAGCAAATACTACTTCCGGTGAGGGCAGTAGTGCTGTTGGTTATTCAAATATTGCGTCTGACAACTACTCTAATGCCTTTGGTAGATTAAATGAGGCTTCCGGTGAAGGCAGCAGTGCCTTTGGTTATTCAAATACGGCGTCTAAATACGCTAATGCCTTTGGTAGATTAAATGAGGCTTCCGGTGAAGGTAGTAGTGCTTTTGGTTATAATAATATAACTTCTGCTGCTAGTTCCAGCGCTTTTGGTTATAAAAACAATGTTTCGAACGAAAAAAGCGTTGCTGTTGGCTATAATAATATTGTTTCCGGATTTAACAGCAGTGTATTCGGAAATAGTAGCATTGCTATCGGTGACCGTAGCACAGCTATCGGCTATCAGGCTGTTTCCAAGGAATCTAATACTGTTTCTTTCGGTCATAGTTCTGGTGATTCAGATGTTAGTGGCGGAACTTATGATGATGATTTAAACAGCAGACTCGTTCACGTTGCTGCAGGCACAGAAGATACAGACGCTGTAAACGTAGCTCAGTTAAATACTGCTATTGCAGATAAGCAGACAAGCCTTGGTGAAACTCAGTTAGCGGCGGTAAATTCAGGTATTACCTCATCTAAGGTTGCTGCTTACGATATTGTTGCTGCTTCTGGCATCACAGCCGATAAGGTCGACTCTTATGATGCTTTTATTTCTATTGTTACACCAGTAACTGGCGGTGCTTTCAGAATTTCCAATGTTGCTGACGCTGTTGATGATGGCGATGCTGTTAACTACGGTCAGGTAAAGAATTCTTTTGTTAATGCAAGCTTTGACAGCACAACCCGTAAGCTTACTCTTACTAACGTAAATGGCAGCACTGTTGACGTTGAAATCCCTGGCGGCAGTGGCAGCGGTTCTGATCCGGAGCTTGAAAGCAAGGTTACACAGAATACCACAGATATTGCTACAAATAAGACTGCTATTGCACAGAATACTACTGATATTGCTACCAACAAGACTAATATAGCTAAGAATTCAAGCGAAATAGAAAATATCAGGAAAACTCAGGAAGGTCTCGGCATTGCTTCTTCCAAGAAAAACGACAATACCTTCTCTGATGGCTCTATTGCAATTGGTTCCAAAAACGAATCAGGCAAAGAAGCCAAGGTTTCCATGGCTATTGGCAGTGATAACGTTGTTGTTGGGAAAAACTCCATCGCAATTGGTTATGCAATCAAAGGAAAGAATAACGACTTCATAGGTAACACTGTTAAGGGTGATTATTCAATCGCTGTTGGTTACGGCCATACAATTACAGGCAACAACTCAGGTGCCTTCGGTGACCCGAGTGATATTAGCGGTCATGGTTCATATGCAATGGGTAACGATAATAAGATTACTGGAAACGGAAGCTTCATCGTAGGTAATAATGGCAATGTTAGCGGTGCTAATAGCGTTGCTATTGGTAATCAGTCTGTTGCTACTGCTGATAATGTTGTTTCCTTCGGTCATTCTGCTGGCGACGAAAAAGGCCAGGAAGGCGGAACCTATGAAGAAGATCTTAACAGAAGACTTATTCATGTTGCAGATGCTCAGGATGACAACGATGCTGTAAACTACGGTCAGATGAAAGATTATGTTGCTGCTAATGCTGGTAATTCTGGTGAAGTTATTAAACTTCGCAATGATTTGAACAAGATGGATGGAAGAATCAGCAAAGTTGGTGCCAGCGCAGGTGCTCTTGCTGCTCTCAAGCCGATGGAATTTGATCCGGATAATAAGTGGAGTGCTGGCGTAGGTTTCGGTAACCTCAATGGTAAGAACGCTGCCGCTGTCGGTTTATTCTACAGACCAAACCGTGATGTTTACTACAGCTTAGGCGGTAACGTCGGTGGTGAAGAAAACATCGTCAATGCTGGTATTAACTTCTCATTCGGCCACAGAAGCGAAAAACCTGTAGAAGCCAGACATTATACTGTTGTTCATGATAATGCTGTTGGTGTTAGTAATGTTAATACAGTTGACGCCGCTGAATTTGATGTCTTCTGCCAGGAAAACGCCGAACTCAAGGACAAGGTTGCTGCCCAGGATGCCGAAATCATATCTCAAAAGAATGAAATCAGTGATCTCAAATACAGGATTAAACATCTTGAACGATTAATGCTGAAAATGAGTAAGAAATGAGCCTTCGGCTCATGAAGAACTGGCGCTTTGCGCCAGTTCTTCATGCCCGAAGGGCCTACTTCCCGTACTTCGGCTCGAACAAAAGCACCCACACTGTCTGAAATACTATCTTGATGTCGAGTAAAACGTTGTAATAATCGAGATAGTAATAATCGTATGTAACCTTGTCTGTGAGATTTATGTAATATCTTGAGTTCACTGCTGCCAAACCTGTGACACCAGGTTTTACAGACAATCTCCTGCCCTGGAAGCAATATTCTTGATCAACAAAGAACGGACGTTCCGGTCTTGGGCCAACAACTGACATTTCGCCGGTGAGAACTAGGAAGAATTGGGGAAGCTCATCAATACCGAATTTTCTGATGAATTTTCCGAACTTGGAAACTCTCGGATCGTCAGCAGTTGAAACCTGAGGCCCGCTCTGGGCTTCAGAACCTGGTCTCATTGAACGGAACTTGATTACGTCATATTCCTTGCCGTTAAGACCAACACGCTTCTGTTTATAGAATATGGGGCCTGGTGAATCAAGCTTAACCCAGATTGATGTAAGAAGCATTACTGGCGAGGTTATTGCTATCGCAAAAATAGAGAAGCAAACGTCGAAGATTCTTTTCAAAGTCTTCTGAATAGGGGTTAACGGATGTGAGCATATAGTAATAAGCGGGAAGTCTTCGAGGCTTCTGAGACCGATTGAACCAGCGCTCTTACTTGGGTCTACGAACAATCTCACGTTGAATCTGTGTGGTTCTTCCTTGCGGTTGTAGTAAATCTGAGCCCAGAATTTATCAAGATTCATGTTGGGGTTAGTGATGAAAACCTCGTGAACATGCTTGAATATTACTTCTGAGGCAAGCTCGTCCATTTCACTTTCCTGCATGGTGCGGACAATTCTGAATCTGACGCCGCCACGGCGATGGAAGTGCTTTATTGCACGCTTAGCTTCTTCTGGATTACCAACAATAATGGCTTTGACCAGATTTGGATGCGGCCTGAATATTCGAGAAACTATTACTTTGACAAGGAAGGTTGCAAATATGCTTACGCCAGTGGCAATAAGCATTACAGGTCTCGGAAAGTTGTGTGAGAGATTTGCAAACTCTCTGCTCATAAAGCCGACGAGGTTGAATACTACGAAAGTAGACAGCAGAGAGCTTGTTGTGTGAAACAATATGTCTGAAGCAGCTTTTAAGGCCCTCAGATTAAAAAGGCCGGAGCATACGCCAAAGAAAGCATAAATAGCGAATAAAAGCCATTTTACACGATGGTATGAGGCTATGTATATATCTACTGGGCCTATGTCTGCAAACCAAAGCTGAAAGGTTTTCCTGAAGATAAAATCTAACAGGAACATGTCGCATGCTAACAACACAATCGACAGCATTATTTCAGCGCCTTGCGGCAACCTGAAGCTAAAACGCTTCAACTTGGTATTCAGAGACATAGTTTTACTTCAAAGATAGTTCTATTTCTTTGGCTATTTCGTCAAGTGGCAGGACTCGTTCAGCGGCTTTCTGTTCTATGGCAGCTCTTGGCATTCCATATACGACAGAGGTTTCGCGGTCCTGGGCAATGGTAAGACCACCCATGAGCTTGATGTTCTTAAGTCCTCTGGTGCCGTCTTCGCCCATACCGGTAAGAATGATACCTATCGCATTATGACCAAATTCCTTGGCAGCAGAGAAGAACAATGTGTTGATACATGGCGCAAACTGGTCTTTTTCTATGACATTTGATGAAATAGAGAATGTGCAGGTTCCATCAACACCGCGGATAATCTTGGTTTGATTGTCTCCAGGACATATATAGGCGACAGAATTCTGCAACTGTTCGCCGTCGGCAGCTTCTTTTACTCTGATGCCACATATTTTGTTCAGCCTGGAAGCAAAAGCACCGGTAAATGCCTGAGGCATGTGCTGTGCAATTATTATTGGAGCCGGAATATTTGATGGCAGAGCTGATAATATCTTCTGGATTGCTGGCGGACCGCCTGTTGAAGCTCCGATGAAGATTGCCTTTGTGATGTGGTCGTCTTTGATGGAATGAGCCATAGGGGCTTTGTGAACAAACTCAAGCTTCACTGTCTGAGGCTTACTGCCTGCTGCACTGTGAATCTTGAAAATAAGTTCATTCTGAAGCTTCAGGATATTGGTTGAAAAGGTAGAGCCCGGCTTTGGAACATAATCAACTGCTCCAAGATCTAGGGCGTCTAAGGTTACTTTGGCGCCTTCCTGAGTCAACGAGCTAACCATGAGAATCGGAGTTGGTCTGACACGCATTATTTCCTTTAATGCTTGCATGCCGTCCATGATTGGCATTTCAACGTCCATGGTTATTACATCAGGCTTTAGTCTGACTGCACGGTCTATAGCTTCAATGCCATTGGCTGCGGAACCAACGATTTCGATAGATGGGTCATTTTTCAGCATTCTTTCTAATGCAGTGCGCATGAATGCTGAGTCATCGACTATTACTACACGTATTTTCTTTGGTTCGTCCATAGCTATTGTTTGTCCGGTTTCTTGTAAGCGTAACTGCCCTGATTGTTCTGAGCTACAAAGGTGTTAGCTGGGAACGGGAAGCATTCGCTTTCACCAATAAACAGAATCCCACCGGGATTCAGACACTCGAAGAATATTTCGAGAAGTTTTTTTCTCAAAGCTTCATCAAAATATATTAACACGTTTCTACAGAAAATTATATCAGAACCGTGCATTATTTTAAGTTTATTTATATCTTTCAGGTTAAGCCACTGAAAATATACCATTTGCTTGATTTCTTCAGATACAGCAAAGTCACCATTGTCGTTGCTACAGCCCATTTTAAAACCGAGTTTTCCCTCAAAATATTCTTTTTTGCCTCTGAGAGAATTGTTGCCATAAATACCTGATTTGGCAATCTGAAGATTCTTTTTGCTTATATCACCAGCGTTAATTGTGAATTTGGCTTCTGGATGCTTAACCTGATAATCTCTAGCTACCATTGCTATGGAATAGGCTTCTTCACCACGTGAACAGCCCGCACTCCATATTCTCATTGGAAAATTAGCCTTATTCTTTTGGAAGAATTCTGGGAAAAAGCAATCAATCATGTAATCAAACTGTTTGGGATTTCTGAACATGTAACTTTCCCCAACAGTAGCAGAACCAATCAAGTCATCCATGATTCTTGTGTTGTTGCTGTCTTTGAGCAGTTCAATATAGCTATCTATGTTAGGATTATTCAACTGCTCCATCTGGCTGATGATAATCTTTTCAACACGGCTTTTCTGCAGACGTTCAAGAATAATACCCGAGTAATTCTGTATTGCTTCTCTGATTGCGTTTAAATGGTTGTTTTTTATTATTATCATGCTTTGTGATAGGGTTCACCGAACATTATGGAAATGGCTCGGTAAAGCTGTTCTGCTAATACAAGAAGCGCCAACTGGTGATTCATGGTTAGCGGGGAAAGGGAAAGACATTCGTGTGCCGCTGCCTTGACTCTTGGGTCATGGCCTTCTGCAGCGCCCAGCACGAAAGTGATACGGTTGTGACCGGATTTAAGCTTGGCATCCAGCCATTTTACAAAGCCATCTGTGTCTGGGCATTTACAATGCTCATCAAGAGCGATGATGCATTCTCGCCCACTGATGCGCTTTACAACCTCGTCCTGGGTCTTGCAGTTGATTATTTCAACTGGAAGACGCTTTGTGCATCTTTCCAGATACAAGTCTATAAGCTTCTGATAGGGCTTATCCTGAATTTTCCAGGGGGCTATTACTTCTACTTTCATCCTATAGCCTCTTTTCTTGGAATTGTGTAACCGGTGCTGTTTATAAGCTTCTTCTTCAGACTGCCAGGAAGCTTATTCCCTATAGTCAGACGTTCTGTCGGGGTATCCTGACTTGCAACGGTAATGTGCATGGATTCAAATACTGCGCCGTGAGTTTCAAAGAAAGGTTCCAAAGCTGCCAAAGCTTTCTCTTTAGTGTTTGATTCCTGACTGAGGTGCATTAAAACAACATTCTGAGGAATCTTTTTCATTTTTGCCAGGACACTTCTTACACCTTCGTTTGGCAGGTGACCGCTGGAACTTCTTATGCGCTGCTTTAAAAAGCTTGGATAAGAGCAGTTCCTTAGCATATCTGAATCGTAATTGCTTTCAATGCAAAGTAAATCTGCATTTTCTGCGTTTCTGACAATACTTGGGGTAACACAGCCCAGGTCTGTTATCATTACCATTGTGTTGTCTTCGCTTTCAATACGAAGTCCCATAGGTTGGGCAGCGTCGTGGGGTATCTGGAATGCTGTGCACTGACAATCTGATATCAAAAAGCTTTTTTCATAATCAAGTTCCTTGAAATCAGATATCTTGATGCCTTTGTCGTTTATGGCAGAGGCTGTGCCAGGAGTGCAATAGATTACTAGATGGGGAGCCTTGTTTAAAAGAACCTTCAGGCCTTTTATGTGGTCATCATGCTCGTGGGTTATAAAAATGCCCTTCAGATCTGCAAGAGACAAATCCCTTGTAGAAAGATAATCACTAATCTTCTTACAGGAAATGCCTGCGTCAAGGAGATAATAGGAATTGTTTAACTCCAGCAACGCAGAATTGCCTTTGCTACCAGAGCCTATGAAGGTAATACCCAGCACGATTTTTCCCTTTTATATACGTATATAGGCATATTATGCAACAAAAAGGGATGAAAAATCAAGAGACTTAACTTAGAAATTGGCACCAAAACCTATTGAAATGGGCTTGTAGTTATAAAGAACCTCATCGTAGCTTGTCTTGGTTGAGGCTGAAATATCTACTGAAAAACCGCGGTGTGAAGCATATCTCCAGCCTACTGAAAATACATCGCCGTTGTAGTCTATGAGGAACTGACTCTTGTAGCCTCTTTCACCTTCCTTGCGGCCAGGAAGCTCTGCGCCAACCAGAAGGCAAAGTGATTCTGGCTTTTTGTCACTTTTGTTATATTTGCCGTAGGATGCACTGCCGACGCCTTCGTTGCCACCGAAGTTCCAGCCAAGACCAAGACCACCAAAGGTTAAATAGAGAGTGTGATAATTATTTGGATTTGTATCAAACACCCCACCAAAGGCTACTTGAGCAAATTCACCTTCACCTAGTGCAGGCAATCTTACCTTGAAATTAACCTTCGGGTCGGTTTCTACGTTGTTTCTTCCGCTTTCTGAGTCTAAGTCTGCCTGAACGCCGAATTCAACGTCCTTTATTGGAGAAAAGGCAAAGGAAACACTGGTCATAACACCGTCTTTGGCCTTGTCGTTCTTGTAGCTTTCGTACATTCTTGAGTGAACGCCCAGTTCTATTTCTTTTTCGTGAACTGTCTTATAGGAAGGAACATTTACAAAACCAGACGGCCCTTGCTGGGTCAGACCGGCAAAGCTGGGAACTTCTACTAAAGAGAAGCAGAGTAAAAGCAAAGAAACTAAGAATAAGCCCGAGTTAGTTTTGATTGAGGTTTTCATGCTTCTTTCTACACATGTCTGCTGAATTTTCGCTAATATGGTTTTCCTGACAGAATTTGCTGTGACAGTCCCAGAAGTCCTGGCAGTATGTGCAGCAGTGGCGGTTATTCATATGACGTTCGCCACGATACCAGTTAATTTTGCAATTAGCATAATATCTGCATCTTGAGCAGCATTGCCAGTCTATCTTCAGGAAGTTGCGGCGCTTGATTTCTTCGATGATAAGAGTCATTGACATGAGATTCTTTTCAACGTGAGTTTCTTTCATTAACTCGTTGAATTCATCGATTTCTTCGTCGGTTCCGTAAAGATTGACGATAAAAATTTCTTCTGCAAAAACAGGTAAGTATTCTTTAGCCATATTTCACGTTCTGATTGAGATACAATATACTTATCGGAATTATTTTTTCAAAACGTAAGCATATAAACGAAAATAACTATTATTTCTTGTTCAGGATTCTTAAACCAGATGAGGTGAACACGTAGATAACCTTGTTCTTTTCTTCTGAATATGCACCGATAATCGGGTCTTCACTCTTGAAGGACTCGGCAAAGAAGCCGTTGTTTTCCTTGAAGAATACAGAATCCTTGCTGGTAACAAGTAGCTGATCTGATTTTATGATTGAAGTCGGGTAGTCTGGCACAATTCCCAAAAATGTGGGTTTGCCGTTTGAATACTCAAAGATTCTTCCATCATTAAGGGCTATGTAAAGAGTGTTCCCTGATACTAACTTTACATCAGCGATTTTTGAAGTGTCTGAATTGCCGTTGAAGCCCTGAAGTTGCCAATTGATTTCGCTATGGCTTTCGTTATTTACTGGGCGGGTCATTATGCCATTGTTAAGTATGGCGACATATTGTTGTGATATTTTCCAAATAGAATGACAGTCATCGTTTACATTGCTTGGAATATTCAGTAAGTCAGTTAAACCGCCGTCTGCCATTGTTTTAACCTTGCCATTTGCATAATACAGTAGCATGGTATCGTCGTCGCAGATTACGAGTTTTTTCAAATCCTGGGTTTCTGATGATGGAATAATTATGTTAGCTACATTATCAAGCAGTTCATAAATACCTGATTGCGCACTATAGGCATAGCAGTTTCTGTTATTGCCGCAGAGCTTGTCTGCGCGACTGTTGCCGTTGCTATTGACCATAGACCAGTTTTTACCATCGAAAGACCAGATGCCGCGGTTAAGAGTGGCAAGATAATATTTGTTTTCAAATTTTATTGCGTCTGAGAAAATAGGTTTCTGAAGCTCTACAGGCAGTTCAAGCATTGGCTTGTTGTCTGGTGTGAAGTTTCTGGATAGGGCAGCGCTTTCTGCTAGAGGCTGCTTGCCGTCTGTATCCATCAGGCCGTATTCCAGTGCTCTGTTATTGGTAGAACGGCTGATGAAAGGCAGCGAATTCATTGGCAGGTCGGGGGTGTAGGTTCCAAGTTCTGGAACTGTTCCGAAGATTGAATCCTTTGCCAGACTTGCGGAAACATCAAAATAATAAAGCATTACAGAATTCTTGCCAATAGCAGCAAGGAAGGTATCACAAAGGCAGAGTGAGTAGACTGGGATGTTTGACAATCTGTCCATCTTTCCTTTGCTGTAGCGGAAAACACCTTCGTCTGAAGCTATGAAGATTATTTCGCCAGTATTTACTATTTTGTTGATGTAGCCGGGGCTATTTGATGAAATCATGGTCCAGACCCAGTTCTTAACGTTTCTGAAACCAGCAACAATGCCATGGTCTGTACCTATGTAGACGTTTTTGTCTGTAGTAGCCATGCATCTTGGCTTTTTGCCTGCCAGAATCTGAAGCTCTAGTGGATTCAGATTCTTGATGTTTCCTGTGAGGATGCCTTCTTCGTGAAGAACCCACAGTTCCTTGTTCTGACGGCCAAAATCGTTTACTACATAATTCTGGGTGTTGGGAAGCATTATGGCTGTGGAATCTTCATTGCTTCTAAGAATCCCATGGCCAAGAGTCCCTATTAGGAACTGGTTTTTATTAGTTATTGCCAGGGAATTTATCAGGCTGAAGGGTAGTTTTTCTTTGACGAACAAAGGCTTTATAACGCTATTGTCTAACTGGTAAATGCCAGAATAACCAGCAATTATAAGGCGGTCCTTGTAGGTTTTTAAAGACTTGGCAAAGAAATTTACAGGTAATTCGCTTAAATTCTGAGCCTGACCTGAAACTGTGTCTATTTCTGTAACGCCATTGTTACCGGCTACATAAAGCTTGTTGTTAAACCAGATGGAATCAGAGATTATTGTGTGACCCTGAAGTGGCAGTTCGCGTGTTCTGCTGATTTTTCCCGAGAAGACGTCTGCGTTACCGTTGCTCATGTTTTCAACGTTCTGCATTGGAGTAATAGTTATTATGCAAAAGAAAAATAGAAGGAAAATCAATGCTAGGAAAATGTCTGGTGTAAAAGCCCAGCATTTGCTTTTTATAGCTTCATTCTGGTTTGTCAGCTTGAGAATGCTTTCGTTAAGACCAGTTAATTCACTTGTCTGATTAGTTGTTATGCTTATGGATTTCTTTTCGTTGTCTTTTATCTGCTTTGTTAAAGCAGCTTTTCGTCTCTGAAAATCCTTTAGCTGTATAGTGATTTTGCCTATTTCCCACCATCTGGCTGCTTCGTCAGCAACCCAGAACATGGCATCAATAGCAAAATATAAGGCTTTGCCTAATTTCGTGGTGGGTTCTTCTTCCATTGTCTAACCTTTACTTAAGCTTCTGCCCAGGGATGGGAGATACATTCGCCGTCTACAGCTCTGTTGAGGAAATTGGCTGCAATTACGGAGAAGGTTTCCGGGCTGTCTGATACAAAGAATTTTTCTTTGCCAGAATTATCGTCATCGGCGGTTATACGGCGTGCAATAAGGGTTTCCTTGACTTCCTTAGCTGTTTCGAAAGCTGAATCAACAAGGTTAATCTTGCCGTCAAAGAAATCATTTATCTGCTGCTTCAGCAGCGGATAGTGTGTGCATGCAAGAATAAGAGATTTTATGTCTGTCTTCTTGAAATCTGACAGATACATTTCAAGTGCATCTGTTGCCAACTTAGTATGTGTCAGATTTTCTTCTACTATTGGAACAAAAAGAGGGCAGGGGATAGCAATTACGTTAAGAGAATTGCGCAGTCTCTGTATTCTGCTCTGATAAACTCCTGAACTGATAGTAGCCTTAGTTCCTATAACAGCGATAGTTCCGTTCTGGGCTGATTTGACGGCGGCTCTTACACCTGGATCAATAACGCCTATTACCGGTATGCGGACTTCGTTTCTAAGTGTGGATAAAGCCAATGCAGATGCTGTATTACAGGCAATGACTATCATTTTTACATTCTGCATTTCCAGAAATCTTGCTATCTCTAGTGAATACTTTTGGACAATTGCAGGAGACTTGCTTCCATAGGGAACTCTAGCTGTATCTCCGAAATATACCAGATTTTCATTGGGTAGCAGTTTACGTATTTCTTTAAATACGGTTAGACCGCCAACTCCAGAATCAAAAATCCCAATAGGTCGATTGTCCATAATTATAAAAAATAGCTCCGATTTCTTTGCTTTATTCTTCTTTATAAGCCATTTTACAGTGCATTGTCAAGCCACTAGCCGAGAAAAACAGCCGCTCTTAGCTATTGGCTGCTGGCCGAGAAAAAAGAAATGGATAGCGAGAAAAGTCACGAATACCTGAGAAGTATCGCTATCAATAGGCCTGCTTCTCTCGGCTGTCAGCAGGTGGCTGTCGGCGGTTGGCTGTTCTCTCGGCTAGAAGCTAAGAGCGAATAGCTAAAAGCGAAAGGATCATATTGCATATAGCAATCTTAAAAATCGATGCTGCTAAACTGGCCTTTGGCGAAGAGTTTGTCGGTTCTTTGCTGCTGGGCTGCCTGCGAATATATTTCCCCAAGTTCTGGGCCAACCTGAGCAAG
>JAZUDR010000130.1:0-3209 GCA_045639725.1 Candidatus Avigastranaerophilus sp.
GTAGACGCAGGCCAATTTTTGCCTCGGACTAACTAAGCCTTAGTAGTTTCCCATACGAAGCAATGTGCTTGGCAAAATATTGTAGGCTTTTTTTATGAATATTAGAATACTCTTTTTTGTGCAATAATTCGCAAGGTTTCAATGGCTTGTTCGTAACTGAGAGGAACCTTTTGAAAATAAGTGGTAATATCAAGATAATCTTTTTTATAAACATCCTTAGATATGATTTCTTCTAAAATGCTAGAAATATCAATCCCATCTGCTGCTGATAAGCACAGGTTCATTCCTTTTCTTATTAAGCGAACTTGTTTTATCAGTTCTATGAAATTTTTGTCTATTTGGATTTTGGGGAAAAGCATATGAATATCATAAATATGTCTAGAACATCTTGTTATTTTGTTTTGCAAGTAGTAATCGCAAATGGCAAAAACTTTGTCTATTAGGGTTCTTGCTATGTCTTGAACATTCATGATGAAAGGTGTGAGATTATATTCTTCAATTATGTTTTTGTTATCTTTAACAAGAAAATCATAGACATAACTTCCTACTGGTAGTTTTACTGTTGGAAAAGCAAGCGCTGATAAAACCACTTCCATTTTTATGCCAGGAATTAATTTGCTTTTAGCAATATATCCTTCTATTGGTTCATATGAAAATGTATAGCAGTTATAATCTCTTCTACTTCTGGTGTTTTCCCAATCTAATATTGGCATTTTTAGGTTATTGCTGATTCCTGCGATAATATCATTTTTTAAAGATTTTCTCTTTCCTTGAGACAAATCTTTTGAAAAGGTTATGTCTATGTCTTCTGAGAAGCGGTCTATTATATGATGACATTTTGAAAGCGAGGTTCCACCTTTGAAGACACATTCAGGGCATCTTAAAGACAGTTCTTTTAAAATCATTGTCACATAGTAGTCTTTTTCTACTATAGGAACAACAAGATTCAGATTTTCTGCTGTTGATATTATTACTTCTTTGAACAGTTCCTTGTCTTTATGCAAAAGCATTATATAACCTCATTTCATAAATATATTTATATATTCTATCAGGGAATAATGGTATGTATTTGTCTACATCGGCTCGTGAAATCCCAACTTTTTTAACATAAGAATAAATTTTATCTGTAATTTCAGGTAGTTCAAAATCACTATATTGTTCAAGGTCTTTTAATAAATCTAGGAATTGTAGAACGATACTGTTTTGGCTGGTTATGAATGTTCTAGGTTTTCGTATAATGACTTTTTGGTTTTTTATGTTTACTTCTCTGCATTTGGCGCTGGCGTTGTTACTAACTATTTCTATAGTGAATGGTACTTGGGTGGTAAGACCTAACTGGTTGGCAAAGGTAAACCCAGAATAATATCCGTCTACAGAACTTTTTCTTGAAATGTATTTGTATTTGGCTACTTCACTAGCAGAAAGTGTTGTTCCGCCTTTTATTCTGTATTTACTATTGTTTAAATAGTAAATGCCTTTATCAAAACGTTGAATTTTTCCGCTGTCACATAGGTTCTTGAACATTTGGCGTAAATAAGTATTGGTTACAGATAATTTTATATCTGAAAGAAATATAGGTTCATTTTGATTATAGTTTTTTAATAAATATTTCAGAAGCATATTTTCATCATGTAACAAATTTTATAATTATCAGTCAAATTTTGTTATTTCAATTATAACAAAATTTAATTAATATAGTCAAATATTGTTATAAAAGTTTGGGAAATGTGTTAATTGCAAAAGTAACTTTTATTTATAAAAATAGCTTGTTAAAGTTTAGTTCCTGTCTTTCTGAGTCTGTATTTGTTAGAGATGGTAAACCATGAGAAAGTGACGCCCATAAAGCGGCTTCTCTCTGTGGGTATTTGTGCAGATTTTCTTTGCTGGAACCAATTCGTATATATCTTTCTCTGCAATATTCGGTAGGAACATTAATAGCAGCAGGAATTTCAAGAATTACAATTCTCTTGTTTTCAAATGTAATTTCTTTAAATTTGAAATGAATGCCAGGTGATAAATTTCTTGCCAAATAGTGTTCGTATGGTTCCTTTTTATAATCTTGTAAAAAATCAATGGTGGTATCAACGACCTGATGATTGGTGTCATCGACACCCCAGACCATATAAGCTGTTTTTCGGCCATGCATTGCTGCTGAATTGCTTAATGCCGAAATATAGGTGCCAATTTCATCAGGTTGCCAATAGTTTGTTTTAAATTCAAGCCACTCCGTTTCATGGGGGTATGCCAATAATTCAGATAAGGTGATTTTTGATGTCATATTTATACTTTATTTATACCTAGAGTATAAATAACGTATAAATATAAAAAGGCTTATTGTAAAGTAAGCTCTTTATAAATTGCACCTTTCACCTTTCTTCAAATGAAAGTTTTACTTTTGAATTTTATTGTCTAGAAAAGTAGCTTTCACTAAAATTCCATTGGGTTTTCAAATGTTTTGTTACTAGTGCTAGAGAAAAGGTATAAATGAATTCAGTCTTCGATCAATATATTATAATTATTTTAGTATAAATATTGCCGAAATACAATCAGTCCGTTCTTGACGCCATGGAAGAAGCCAGACGCATATCAAAAGACCCCAATATAAGAGGCTACAATACAATGGAAGAGTTAAAGGCTGCTTTGGAGTCGGACTAAAATGTATTCTGTAAAATCGAATGTATGACACTTCGCATGTGAATGCGGCCTGCGGTCGATGAATGCCAAAAGTCTATTGAAACAATTTCCTAAGTGGAATTAGTTTGTTACAGCTTTTTCTCTGTCGGCTTTATATTTTAAAACAGTATCAAGGTCTATGCCGCATAAATCAGCTATTTCATCGATACTTTTGCCTTTTTCAAGCATTCTGTTGACAATAGCTATTTCTCTGGCATTTGCACCTTCTGCTCTTTCCATTGCGGCAAAATCTCTAGTCATATTTATAGCTTCCTCGCAGAAGATCTTCTACGTTTTGTGGGTCAGAAAAGAATTCTTTATAAGCTATGTCATTAGCTCCCATATGGTGAGCCCCTTTATCTAGATTATAAGCTTATTTAAAGTTGAGTGCAAGATATTACAATTGCTATGAAAAAGAGCTTTTTGATAAACATTAAGCTGTATGGTTCCCGTGTGCTCTCTGTTGTGGGATATAGAGGCAGTGTTTGCATAAAAGAAGGCCCTGCGGGCATGAAGAACTGCCGCTTTGCGGCAGT
>JAZUDR010000131.1:0-17965 GCA_045639725.1 Candidatus Avigastranaerophilus sp.
CCAACACAATCAATTATGCATTATGAATTATGAATCGTGCATTAAGAATCAGCACCCAGCCCCCGCCAAGCACCACCAGACTATCTAAAACCGAGGCAAAAAATCATCGGCCTGCCTGGGCTGCTCCATCTGCTCCCATCCTGTTATCCGTTGCCAATACCGGCCTGCTATAATCCGGGTAAAAAAAAAGGCCACCCGAATGGGTGGCCGAAGCAAACCTAAATTGAGTTTCAAACCTGAGAACGCAGGACCGTTGCTCAGACGGTTCCTTAGAAGCTAACGATTCATCTAAGGAAATACTGCGCCTGGTAAGCACCTCAGAAAGCTAACGATCAATCCGAGGTGAATCAACACGAAGTTGATTACTGGAGGAGCTGGAGAACAGACTGAGCAGAAGTATTAGCCTGAGCAACCATAGCGTTGCTGGCCTGCTGGAGAATCTGGGCTGAAGTCATTTCGATAACTTCAGAAGCCATATCAACATCAGCGATTCTAGACTGTGCGTCTGTCATGTTTTCACTGGCTACAGACAAGCTGTTGCTAGTGTATTCTAAGCGGTTCTGAATAGCACCGAGCTTGGCGCGTTCAGAAGATACAATCTGTAATGCGTTATCTACGATACCGATAGCACGGTTAGCAGATTCAGCAGTAGTAAGGTCGAGATCTTCAATTCCAAGAGCTCTTACAGTCATGTCGCAGATATTGCAGGTGCAGGTTGCGCCTTCGTTTGGACCAATCTGAAGAGTGATTGAAGTATCCTTAACATGCATGGTGTATGCAGTCTGACCAATACCATTCTGGTAAGTAGCTGGATCGATATCAAATACGGTTCTGAGATTGTTGATAGAAGCTGGTTCGCTGTTATCAGTGATAACAATCTTACCTTCCTTACCAGTTACGTCAGAAACCAACTTGATTCTCTTAGTGCCTTCGTCGAATTCAGCATGAACCTTACAGCTAGCTGCATTGGCCTGCTTGTTGATTTCGGCTACGATTTCAGTAGCTGGAACGAAAGAACCGCCAGCGGTAGGACCGGAAAGAATAGTGCCGTAGGTGGCAGAATTCGGGTCGTCGTCGATTTCGTAACCTGCATCTTCAGCCTTGATTGTGATGGACATTGCAGTACCATCAAGGTCAGCGATGGTGAATACAAGGTCATCGTCTGGGCTAGTGCCTGCTACTGTGAAGCCGTAGGCTGCTGCAGACTGCTGGTATGCGAAGTCCTGAACTGCTACATTACCGTCAACGCCATTGAAAACTTCCTTGGTTTCCATCTGGAGGAAGCCGAGGTTAGCTGTATCAGTAACCTTGAAACCAGAGTTGTAACCGGTTTCAGTTGAACGGAATGAAAGAACTCCGTTGATTACTTCAGCCTTAACACTCATATTAGAAGGAGTAGCGTTGGTTGCAATCTGAGTATTGATATCATTGGCGATATCCTGAGCAGTCAGAAGAGTGTAGTCAGTATTGAGAGTGATGTCAACACTGTTACCGTGCATATCTTCAAGCTTGAACTGAACATTATTAGTTGCGTAATCCCAGTTCTGAATGAGACCGTTATTGGCAACGTCTGCTACGTAGCTTGCAGAACCGCCACCAGTACCATGATAAGTACCATTGGTGATACCAAGTTCATTGCTACCAGCAGGGGTAGTATTCTGAATGCTTACCCAGCCAGCAGAACCAGTGTTTACAGTGTTGAACTGAATTGAGTAGTGGTCATTGATAGAGCACTGAATCAATGCTGCATCAGGATCTCCGCCGTAAGCGTCAATAATCTGACCGTTAATCATTTCAGCAACCTGTTCCATGCTGTAATCACCAGCAGGAACTGTGATTGTTACAGGAGCAGCAAGTCCGTCGTATGCGGCATCAAGAGAGTCATTGATATCAAAAGTAATATCATTGTCAATTGTTACGCCAACATAGGAATCCTGAGTGGAAACCTTAGCAGACTGCGGTGGTTCATATACAAGGTCGATACCTTCGATGAGACCGGAAGCGCGGTTACCAGAAACCTGAGTAGTCAAAGTCTTGCGCTGACCGTATTCAACGCCAAGGTTGGTAACTGCTACTGAATATACAGGGTCTTCAGCCTTAATAACATCTTCAAAGCCGAGAGCCTTAACAAGAGCTTCTTCACCAGTGAAGTTAATGCGACCAACTTCGCCTGTGCGACCAGAGGTTACAGTGATCTGACCATTGTTGTCACCAGAAAGTTCAAGAACTGCAGTAGAACCTTCGAAATGGAGACCTTTATCAAGCTGGTCTTGAGTTGCCATACCTTCAATGCGTTCAGTGAGCTGAGCCAGAGTCAGGTCTTTGCTTACAGTGCAAGTGCCCTGATGGTTGTCACCCTGCAAATAAAGGGTCTGTGGCAGGTCGAGGATGAAATTGCCTTCTGCATCGTAGAAATTAGAGATTGATGCAAGAGTAGTAGATGAGCTAGCGATTTCGCCATCCAGTGTTGTGAAAATTGCAGAGCGCTGGACTTCTGCTTGACCATCGTAGCTCTTGTAACCGATGCCAGGAATAACTTCCTGCTTAACCATAACGGTTACGGAAAAGTCTGAGAATGTCAAAACAGTACCGCAAGCAATGCCGGTAAGGTTTGCGGGATCGCTGGTGGAAATAGCAGCGGTTCCTGTGCCGTCAAGGAGCTTCTTAGTATTGTATTCTGTGTCGTCAGCAATACGATTAATGTCTTCCTTGAGCTGAGCAATTTCTTTTTGAATTTCGAGACGGTCAGTAGTAGTGAGCGTGTCGTTAGCGGACTGAATGCACAGTTCGCGCATACGCTGCAGCATGCTGTGTGTCTCATTGAGTGCACCTTCAGCTGTCTGGATAAGGCTGATGCCATCCTGAACGTTCTGTTGGGCACGAGCTATACCGCGAATCTGGGTCTTCAATTTTTCTGAAATGGTAAGACCAGCAGCATCGTCGGCGGCGCGGTTAATTCTAAGCCCTGAGGACAACTTCTCAATAGAACCGGAAAGTCTGGCATCGTTAGTGACCAGATTACCATGAGCAGTCATCGCAGTAACATTAGAGTTTACACGTAGACTCATAGGTTTGCCTCCATGAATTTGCTTAGGGGACTAAATTCCTTTTTCGGCGATTAAGCCTTTTCCCCCGTCTATACTTTCCTATCGGAACGAGTTTATATCTATTCTTAACCTGATTTCCGACAGATACAGCCAATTATTGGCAAAAAGATACAAAAAGCTCTACTTTTTGCGTTTTTTTGCCACAACATCTTTTTTTCCAAGATTTTGTAAGAAGTCCATTGGAAGGTTTGCAAGCGGATCCAGAGCACTTATGTGAGCAGCTTCCTGATTTTCTCTCTGAATTTCTTCGTAAACTTCCCAACGATGAACCTTAACATTTCTTGGAGCGTTTATACCGATTTTGACCTGGTCTTTGGTGACATCGACCAGGACAATTTCGATATCATCGCCAATTACGATCTTTTCGTTGATTTTGCGAGTTAGTACGAGCATCAGTCTTTTCCCCCTTTCAGGTTCAGAGACTTGTTAAGCTCTTGGATTTTGCGAGCTCTGATTTGCATTTCCTGCAGGATTTTCGTCTTAATAGAATGCCGTGGATTGCTTGATATAATCTGCCTTCCCTTGCGGTTAACAACATTAATAAGAAGCGGTCCCTGACAGTTCGCTGTCATATCCTGAGCATTTGCCGGTATCGACACAATCGTATAAATGATTGCATCTTCACTTCGAGTCAGACCTACAAATTCCTGATCCGAATCTGAGATTTCTATGTCATACTCAAACATAAAATTCAAAGGTTCAATGATCACGAAGGCAAGGTTTCCATCATCCAAGCACTGGAGCCAGCGGAATGGGCTATTATTCTGGTTATTGGCATTCAAAATGACATAACGGTGATAATCCCCAAAGCCAAGCAAGCCCTCGTCGAACTGGACGATTTCTTCCTCGCTTACATCAATTGTTCCAAATCTTGAGGTCGAAACTTTCATAAACCCTCATTCCTTACATCACAAATAATCTAACAAAGAGGTCTGCATCAGGCGTGACCCCACTTGGAGAGATGCCTGATAGACTGTTTCCCATTCAGTCATCTGAATGATAGCTTCAGTCATATCTATATCTTCGACATTTGAAAGCATTTCTTTTAGGTTTAAATTAATACTTTCTATCTTTGTTTTAGTGGCATTTACACGGTTGGTTTTTGCACCAACTTCAGTGTGACAATTTGTTATTCTTAAAAGGGCTTCATCCATTTCGACAATGCTGATATTGGAAAGTGCCCACTGGTCGCCTCTCAGCAGATTATCTCTCAAATCCATGAGACTCTGGAACAAAGAGGAAGTGCTTGATAAACCAAGTGCAGCTGCTGTTTCTGGCTGATCCTGCATGTTGGTAACCTTGATATAAGGCTGATTAATAGTATTAGTAAGGTTGATGCTCTTACCATCTTCAGAAATCCAGGCAGTCATATGAAGGTTCAAGTCGGTATTTGAAATTCTGTCTAGAACGTCGCCTACAGTCCTGCAGCCTGTGAGGTCTATTTCAGCAGAGCTTTCACCACTCTGTATATAAATCTTTCCTGTTGGAACAGAACCATTTGCGCAGGAAGAAAGCAATGTATCGCGAGTCACAGCAGGATCAAGGTCCTTACCAACAAGCTTATTGTCAACCGTTCTACCCTTGATACCAAGGTCATAGGCACAGGTACTGTCGCAGTCAATAACTTCAAGCTTGCCAGTAGCGCCATGATTCTTGTCTACTATTTCAAGACCATTACCATCACTGTTTATGCGGGCTTCAACGTAGATACCATTAGCCGGGTCATTGATTTTATCAAGAACGTCTTTAATGGTTTCGCAGCCACGAAGGTCAATAGCTGAGAAATGGCCAGCCTTGTCTGTAATTCTGATGATACCAAGGTTTACACCACTGGTGTTCCAGGTTCTGCTGGAGTTAAGGTCAGAAAGCTTAGTTTCTTCAGTAATCTTTGGGTCCAGGTCTACAGAACCCTGTAATGTTGGCAGTGAAGCAACGGTAAGAGCAGTGCCGGTAATGGTATCTCTCTGATAGTTACTTGTTCCCTTAATAAAACCAAGCTGATGAGCAGTATTAGTGTTTTCAGCGACTTCCAAACCGAAGTTTCCGCCAACAGCTCTTGGGTCAGTAATGATTATGCGTCTTTCTGAAGCATCCCAGGAAGCAGCAAAATGATCGTCATCATTAATAGTCTGGATAACATCACCAATAGTCTTGCAACCGCTAAGGTCGATAAGGATATCTTCCTTGTTTGCGCCAATAACTTTGATGAAGCCAATATCTGGTGGGTTAGTAAGATCAGAGAGAAGAGTTGTTTCATCAACAAGGCCGCCACCTGTGCTTGTAAGAGTATCACCCATTATTGTATTGCCATTAGTCTTCTTAAGAAGACCAAGGCTATTAGCTATAGTGGTGTTTTCGCGGATTTTTACTGGTGCAGTTCCTTCAAATTCAGTAATCTTGAAATCTTCAGTACCAATAGTGTTGTCGACAATCTTGATTCTCATGCCGGCAGTATCCCAGGAAGCAGTCTGAGCACCACCAGTAGCATCATTGATAGCTTCAATTACATATTCAGGAGAAAACATATTTTCAAGCTTAATAGTAGTTGAGTTACCGTCATGACCAGTGATTACAATATAACCATTTTCAACGCCGTCGCCGTTGTTGGCGAATTCGTATGGGTCGCAAGCCTGCTGAATGTTGCCGTCGTATAAAGCATAGATTTCGTTACCAGTGCCAGCATTCTGCTTAATGTGCAAATCTTCTGCTACATGTGAAGGAAGATCCTTTACATAAAGCTGAGTCTTGCTGGAGGTTACAGAAAATTCGCCAGTTCCGTCAGTAAGGTCCTGAAGAATGAGACGGTTGTTAACCATGTCAAATTCGGCCTGAACAGCTGCTCCGCCAGCAACGTCATTTATCTTTTCGAGAACATCCTTTACAGTAGTGCAGCCTTCAACATTTACACGGTAATTCTTGCCGTCTCTTGTGTTGAGGTTAATATAGCCTTCAACAACACCAAGACCATTATTAAGGTCTGTCAATGGAGTATATTCTGAAACCATGGCCGGGTCAGAAAGACCAATAAGGAAGTTTGTGTTGCCGGCATTTCTGTAAATACCAAGAGAAACCGCAGTATCAGAAGGAACTTCTTCAATACCGGCTTCAAAAGAACGGCTGTCATTTATGATACCAATTACGTCATCAAGGGTATGAGCAGTTGTAAGGTCAATTTTATGGTCGATGCCAGCGCCGTCAGTGATATAAATCAAGCCCTTGTCTACGCCTTCCCCATCATTGAGAACTGTTGTTGAAGTGCTTAATTCAATAGGTGGAACGGTATAAGTAAAGGTCGGGTTTCCAGTAATATTGTTAGCGCTGTTAGCACTGAAGAACATTTCAAGACCGGTCATGCTCTTATCAATGGTCATATTGTTGTCAATCTGGGTAGTATTTCTAACATCATTGCCATTGTAGGTTACATTGAGAGGACTATTAAGATTAACTGTGCCCAAATCGTCACCATAGGAATATCTGACAACATTTGGGTTGTATTCGCCTGTTGAACCTGTATCATAGGAAATAGGAGGCTGATCGGTTACACTGCCGCCAAAGATGTATTCATTGTTAACCTTTGTGTTAGCAATGTTGATGCATTCGAGCAAAAGCTGGTCAATTTCCTGGGCCATTGCTTCACGATCTTCCGGCATGCCATCTGGGTCGTTAGCACCGTAAACAGCGATTTCTCTAGCTCTCTGAAGGATAGATTCCAAGGAAGCACACATAGAATCGGTGGTATCATACCAGTCTTCTGCGTGCTCAATATTGCGTATATACTGTTTGTTTTCATTGATTTCTGAACTGTATTCCATTGTGAGAGCATTATCTACTGGGTTTTCAGAACCACGAAGGTATTTGCTCCCAGAGCTGATTTTGCTTTCAAGAGTGTTCAGATTGCCATTGTTGCGATTAATCTGGTTAACAAAGGAATTGTAAACCCACTGATTTGTAATACGCATTTGTTTTCTCCTTAAATTACGGCTCTTATCTATCCTTATCTATGAGCCTTACTACACAAAATCCTAAGAACGAGGCTGTTAAATCATCCCGTTAATAACCTTATCAAGCATTTCATCGATAACGGTGATACACTTGGCTGCAGCATTGTATGACTGCTGGAATTTAATCAGGTTAGACAATTCTTCGTCTAATGAAACACCAGCCTGAGATGCTCTCTGATTTTCCAACTGAGACAGAATGTTAGTGCTGTAGGTAAGTTCGTTTTCAACCTTCTGACTTCTGGCACTGACTGTAGTAACAACTTCATTGTAGTAGTCATTAAATGTAGACTTGCCATTATTGAAGAAGCACTGCTGTTTTAACTGAGCAATGAGAATAGCGTTTGAGCCATCCCCTACCCCATTCATAGTTGGAAGTCTGTCACTTTCTTCTATGAAGGTTCCACCAGAACAGGCGATGTAATTAAGGTTGGCGAGAATCTTGTCGTCGATGCTCATGTTTGCAATACAATCCTTGTAAACACAGCTTTCATCGCCGGACTGGTAATAAGTGAAGAAATTGTTGTTTGTCTGACCATCAAGACCGTAACCAATACGGTGAATTGCGTTGGTTTCAGTCATAATGCTGTATGCCAGTTCATTAAAGCCATCAATAGCCTGCTGAATCACACCGTCTCTGACTTCCAGCAAAGCCTTAAGCTTACCACCAGTAATAGTTGGACGAAGGTCGAGGTCTGCAACACCAACACCGTTAATGCTGAGGGTTACGCCTTCAACAACATTTACTTCATTGCCGGAAGTAATATATTCAACATCACCGAAGTTGAATATACAGTCCTGGGCAATAGTATGGTCCTGAAGATTCAATACCCTGAAAAGGTTACTGCTGCCATCTGCTGTGCAAATAGCATGTTCAGTCCCTGTCTGGGTTGCATTCATAATCAACTGGCCAGATTCATTAATATGAGCTTCAATACCAAGATTTGCTTCATTGATGGTCTTGGCAAGATCAGTCATTGTTGTGTTTTCAGCATCAAGATAGAAGCCTTTACCATTAATGACGAAATCACCGCTTGTAACACCAAAATTAGAAAGAGGACCAGTTAATGGATGATATGTAAGAGCTGAATACTGAGAATGTGCTGTAGCAACCTGAGAAACAGTTATGGTAGTCTGATTCAGGTTAACGGTATGATCAAGAATAGCCTGACAGACTTCAGGATTAGTAGAATATTCCGGATAACCATCCTTAGTGCCTGTTACAGTAGTTCCCAGATACTGACTCTTTGATTCAACGTTCAAACCATCGAAATATTCATGCTGAACAAGGCAGTGAGTTCCGACGCTTACAGTAAGCTCGCCCTGCTTGTTGTAGAAAGCATCAATATCAACCAGCTCAGCCAACTCTTCCAATGCAACCTGGCGTTTATCGCGAAGTTCATTTGCTGTCTGACCACAAACTTCATTACGTGCAATTTCACGGTTCAAGTCAGCAATATACTGACCAAGAGTGTTGACTTCTTTTACGCAGTCCTGAATCTGGTTTTCAATACTGCCCTGGGAATAATTGTAGTCTTTGCCCTGTAATGTTCTAAGCTGGTCATCAACTTCCTTGAACATACTAATAAGACTGTTGGTTTCTTCAATAAGGTTTCTTCTAAGTGAGGTATCTGATGGGTCATTGGCAAGGTCCTGCCATGCAGCCCAGTAGGCATCTAGTTCGTCGGCAATACTTACTTCGCCTGGTTCATTAATGATATCTTCAACCTGCTTCAATAAAGTATTTGCAGTATCATTGAAAGCATTAGTAGAGGTTTCGTTAATGATTTTGGCATCCATGTAGACGTCGCGTATTGCTTCGACCATTTCAACGTCAACGCCATTTCCTACTCTGATACCATTAGAATAGGAATTGAGGCCGCCTCTCAGGTAAGCCTTATTAGAAGACAATACCGCTCTTTGGCGAGTGTAGCCTTCTGTATTTGCATTTGCGATATTGTTACTGGTAACTTCCATGGCGGCTCTTTGGGCAAAGAGTCCACTTCTAGCTATACCCAGACCAGAAAATGTACTAGTCATCGCTTGTCTCCTTAGTGAAGATGCAGTCTTTTAGCTGTCATCAAGGGCTTTCTATTTTTCCCTATATTCACTATCGGCTAGTAACATTTAGGAGTTTAGTACTTATTTTTTAGTTTTTAGTGATATACGATAATTTTTTCTGAAAACGAAGGTTACTGCTATAACTAGGTATTAGGTATTAGGTATTAGGTCTTAGGGAATTGTTTGGTTTCTACTGCTTTAACCTACTCTGTGCTAGGCGAAAAGTTCTTGGTATTAGGGAATTGTTTGGTTTCTACTGCTTTAACCTGCTCTGTGCTAGGCGAAAAGTTCTTGGTATTAGGGAATTGTTTGGTTTCTACTGCTTTAACCTGCTCTGTGCTATACGAAAGTTTAATAATGAACCTACCTTGTGACTACAATTGAATATTTGTTATAATTTTATTGTTGAGATAGGAGATATATTATGAGCTATTATAGAGAGCTAGTTGTATGGCAAAAATCTAAGAAATTAGCTGTTGATATATATAATTTAACAAAAAACTTGCCTTATAAATCTAGAGCCTTAGTAGATCAAATGAATAGAGCTGCAGTATCTATATCTTCAAATATTGCAGAAGGCCACGGACGCGGTTCATTAAAGGATTATATAAAATTCTTATATATTTCTAGAGGTTCTGTTTACGAATTATCTACTCAAATGGAAATATTCTCTGAGATTTATCCAAACCTAAAAGATAAATTAAAACCGCTCTTTACTGTATGCGAAGAAATCTGCAAAATGTTAAATGGTTTAATAAAACGTCTAAAACAGAAATTACCACCCAAACATAAAAGCAAACACTTTCCTAATACCTAAAATTCCTCGCATAGCACAAAGTAGGTCGCTTAGTAAAAACCAAAATTCTTTGCCTAGCACAAAGTTGGTCGAAGCAATAGAAACTAAACATTCCTCTAATACCTAAGACCTAAGACCTAAGACCTACTCTAATTAAACGAAAATAAAAAGCGGCACTAATAAGTGCCGCTTTTTATTTTCGTTTAATTAGAGTGGTTTTTGAGATTTAAGCCTTGAGGTCGAATAGCGAACGGCCTCGCATCGCATTCTGAGTAGAGCCGCTGTTAGGACCGTAGGTCACTGGTTTCGGAGCTCTAGTCATTATTTTGATGGTGGATTGGGCTACTTCCAGTCCAACCTGTGCCAGTCGCTGGTTACCTTCATTAACGACTTTTATCTCATCAACTACTTCACGAAGCTTTGAACCCAAATCAATCAAATCAGTCTTAAGGCCATCATCTGTGACCTTCTCAACAAGAACTTCAAGCTTTACCATAGGTTCGCCTACGATTGCCATAAATTGTTCCTGTCTCAGAGGTTCAAGCTCGATTAACTGCTGAACAAGGTTTTCTTCCTGCTCTACGGTGGATTGAAGCTCTGTCAGTTTTCGATCGACTAGAAGCTTAGTCTTATCCTTGCCGAGTCTGAGAAGCTCCTTATAAATACCTAACTCTTGAGTTAGGATATTTTTTAGTTCCGCAGCATGACTATTCAAATATACTTACCTTCCTGATTACCAGATAGCAGTCATTGCACCTGAAGCCCATAACTTTTCAGCTACTGCTTCGGCAGAAATGTTGTACTGGCCTGCTTCATACAAAGCCTTGATTTCGTTAACCCTGGCTTCTCTTGAAACAGCTTCAGCTGAAGTTTCTGCACCTTCTGAGGTGAAAACTTCTGTAGCATGTTTGAATGCTTCTACTGGGTCTGCTTCTTCAGCACGTGTTTCGCTACCAATACTAAAGTTGAGGTTAGCCTTTGCTGCATGCCGCAAAGCAGGAGCATCTGCTACTTTGTTTTCAGTGCTAACGCCAGCATTAGCCAGCATCTTACCGAAATCTTCGCCGTTAGTCTTGGCACCCTGAGCCTTTTTAAGCTGATCCTGATAGATACGAGTTACATTAATTCCATTAGAAACCTTCATGGTTCCTCCTGACTCCCTGAACGTCTTCCCCCTGTTATTTAGTCTACATTAGCGGAGGACGCCTCCACAATGCCTATCGGACGAACAGGAAAGTTCGTTTAGCTTTATTCTATTTTACAATTTAATTTATTTTCATGTCAATAGCAGCACGCGATTAATTCTAGTTTTTAGCCCATGATTGTTCTAATTTTGCCAAATGAGCAGAATCAACGTGCCTGTTTAGCGGAGCGTATTAATTGTGCATTTTTCTTATATGAGTGACTGACTACTAGAGCTATGACCTCGCGGGCTGGCAGCGACCGTAGCGGTGCCACACACTTAGTTAAGGTTGTACCCGTAGTAGCAACATCATCAATTACAATCAGTCTTTTGCCTCTCAGAAGCTCCTGTTTCAAATCAGGAGCTAGTGCAAAGGCATTCTCTAAATTACACATTCGCTCTTCTTCTGTGCAATCAGCCTGAGGCCTGGTAAATCGGCTTCTGATGACAGCCGGGCAAAACTTACAACCTGTTTTTTCAGCATAGGTTTCAGCTATTACAGACGCTTGATTGAAGCCTCGCTGGTCCAAACGCTTTTCATGCATTGGAACAGGAATAAGCACATCATCCGGCTGAAGAAAATCCTTAAGCTTTGCTGTTTCAGCACAGCTCTCTGCCAAAACTACCGCCAGCTTCTTAGATGGTCTATATTTGATGATTTTAACACAATCCGCGGCAAAGCTATCATAACTGCTCATAGCATAAACCGGGAAATCACAGGTCGTATCACTGACCCTTTCTGGTTTTTTTATGCATTCAGCCAGTTTTTTTCTACAACTATCGCACAGCACAATCCCAAAGTCGCAACTAGCCTTGCAGGCATGACACCTAAAGGGGAAAAACACTGCAATAAGCTGTTTTAACCAATATAGTAATTTATACAAAAATCCCCCCTAATCCCCCTTTACCAGAGGCTGTCTAAAAACTATCAAATTGCCAAAATACAAACTAACGGTGATTGGTAAAAAGCTAGAAATAGCACGGATTACCCAGTCCCCAACCCCCAATCCCGAACCCCCCTGTCTGAGTATTCAGACAGCCTCTTACCAAAGGGGGTAAGCAGACCCATCCATTATTAAACTGGGATGCTTAGAGAATATAATTCATCTGGACACAAATCTTGTCCATTCGCCCACTCTACAGAAAAACCATTTACAGCAACACTCTTAAAATAAATTTTATCTGCTAACTCGCTATACCAATCTCCTTTTATATAAGGTTTAACGTCAAAAATTTTTCTTTCACCATTATCAAAAGTAATATCTAGCAAATAATTATCTAAGGGTTTTACTTTTACTGCCGTCGGCCGAAGCATAAGTTTTCCTGTTTACCAATCATTAAGCTGGGATGCTCTGAGAATAAAGAGTGTCTGGACAATAATCAATATCATGTGGCCACACAATTGTTCCATAAGCCACTGAAACACATTTGAAAAATTCAATATTTTTCAGAGGAGCAAAAACTTTCACATCTAATAATTTGCTTGCATCAAATATTCGATTTTCACCATTATTGAATGATACCAGCAATTTATAACCATCCAAAGCTTTGACATCAGTTACGCGTGGACCTAGTTTTTCACCATGTATATACTCTTCCATTTTTTTACCTATTATCTTAAAGGATCTATTCTAAAAGTTTCTTCACCATTTACAGCCAACGACCAATCTGCCTTTAATTCATCCTCGTGCAGCAAAGCCCAAGCTTTTACAAAAGCAGCTTGCTTAGCAGGGAAATCACCAGATATAATATCTCCTGTCAAAGAAAATACAGCTTCATCATTACCATAAAAAGCGTGAAAGTGCGGACTTTTATGCTTTCCAACATCTTTCCAATTCATTTTAATCAGTATACCCAAAAACATCGAAATGGTTGGCATTGCTAACCTCCTGATTATTTTAATTATAATAAAAAAAAGCTTCTCTGACTAGAGAAGCTTTTTTAGAGGCTTTTTAAGGTTTTTTATTCTTCTGATGAAGAAGCTATTGATGCTCCGCGTATTTTTTTGCAAACACCACGGGTTGCATCTTTTACAAAATCATGGAAAATCTTTACATATGGATCATCTGCTGCAACAAGTTCAGACCAGTGTTCCATAACCTGTGAAACGTTCATGTCTGAACGGAAGAAAATCTTGAAGAGATTCTTAAGGTTTGCAAGTGATTCTCTGGTTATGCCATTTCGCTTGAGGCCTACAGCATTCAAACCGATTACATATGCAGGGTTACCATCAATCTTAATGAATGGTGGAACGTCTTTTGTTATCTTTGACATACCGCCAACCATAACACCATCACCAATATGAACAAACTGATGGAAAGCAGAGAAGCCGCCAAGAACGGTTCTATTGCCAACATGAACATGACCTGCTAAAGAAGCTGCATTAGACATAATATTGTTATCCCCAACAATGCAGTTGTGAGCAACATGGGTGTATGCCATGAAAAGATTGTTGCTACCAATCTTTGTAACGCAGTCTTCACCTTCAGCCAGATGAACGGTTGAGAATTCTCTGAAGGTGTTTCCGTCACCAATCTGAACAAAAGAGCGTTCGCCCTTGAATTTAAGGTCCTGAGGCGGAGCACCTATTACCGCATGTGGATGAATATTATTGTTTTTACCAATAGTTGTCCAACCATCAATATTAGCGCTAGCACCCACAACAGTATTTTCACCGATTTCTACATGTGGGCCAATAACGGCATAAGGACCAACTTCGACAGTTGGGTGAAGCTTAGCGCCAGGGGCGACTATAGCAGTGGAATGAATAGACATATACTTACGACTCCTTAAATAAGCCTCAAACTAATTGGAACATCAGTTCACCGCTGGTAACCAGTTCTCCATTTACAGTTATTTCAGCTTCTGCTTTGCCAGTTAATCCTCTAACTTTGATAGTTTTGGCAGAAATATCAATACGGTCACCGGGAACAACCTGTCTTCTGAATCTTACATGATCAATACCAAGGAAGAATGGAGTCTTACCCTGATATTCTGGCATACAAAGATACATTACACCTGCAAGTTGTGCCATGGCTTCAATCATAAGAACGCCAGGCATAACCGGTTTTCCAGGGAAGTGTCCAATAAAGAACTGTTCATTTGCTGTTACGTTTTTATAGCCAGTAATACACTGTCCTGGAACAACAGATGTTACTCTGTCGATTAACAGCATTGGATAACGATGTGGAAGAATTTTTTGCAGGTCTTCAACGTACATCATTGTGTTTTTATTGCTCCCAAGGTTTTCTTTAAACTTTTCGTTAAACAATCTTGCAAATTTTGCATTGAATGCGTGACCAGTACGTTCAGCAGCTATTTTACCTTTAATGGCACCGCCAAGAAGCGCAAAGTCACCAATCAAATCCAGAATCTTGTGTTTAACAAGTTCGTTTTCATCGCGAAGGCCTTCTGGGTTTCTGATTGTGCCGTCTTTATTTATTACAACAGCATTTTCAAGACTGCCACCGCGAGCCAGGTTATTAGCTTCAAGGAATTCAAATTCATGCTCGAAACCAAAGGTTCTGCTGCCAGAAATTAGATTTCTGTAGTTTTCCTCGGTAATTTCGACACAAATCGTCCTAGGAGCTAAGATATTATCGTCATAAGAAAGCGTAAAAGTTACTTCAAATTTATCAGATGGTGTATATACCATACTTTTTCCATCTGACTGCACCTGAAGCATATCTTTTAATGCATATACAACTCTTTCTGCATTTTGTGGAACCTTGCCAGCCTCGTCTATCATTTCAACGAATTTTCTGGCACTTCCATCGCAGATTGGAGGTTCTTCGTTTGATAGCTTTACATAAAGATTATCAACGCCACAACCTCTAAGTGCTGATAATACATGCTCCACAGTATTAACAGAAACATTGTTTTCAGTCAATACCGTACCTCTTACTGTGGAGGCTACGTTTTCGAAAGAAGCCTTTATAGAAGGTTCGCCTTCTATATCAGTTCTTACAAAAACAACACCAGTATTTTCTGGTGCTGGAACAAATTCCATCCTGACAGGTTTTCCTGTATGAAGACCTATTCCTTCAACAGCTACTGATTTGGATAGTGTGTATTGTTTATTTTCTGACATGATTAATAGCTTCTAGAATATATAAGATTATACATTTCTTCCTTACCGTCACGCTGAGCAACATCCAGACTTACTCCAGGGTAAGGTGTAATTCTTATACCATAAGTAAATTTATCATCAACGTGTTCCGCTGCAACAGAAAGCAAAGGCAGAATAACCTTTTCGGCTCCGTAATAAACTACTTTTTCTTTATCAACAGGGTCTTTATAAATCCCAGCATGAATAGTCAGCCCAAAAGTATCAAAATTCTTTGATGCTGCAGCGTAATAAATACGATCATCGCCTGTCTGGGTGTTAATATCCACAGCACCTATGGCGACAGCTGGCAGTGCAGTTCCTTCACTCAATAGAGCAAATTTACCATTGATGGAGTTTTTGTTTTTATAATCTCCACTCCAATGTCTTAAAACAGAAACTTCTAGCAATTGTCCCAGACTCTGGGTAATAAAGCCGTGGGATTCCTTGTTGTCATTAACATAACCAACAGAAGATTTACAATAGCCTGTCGGAAGGGTTATTACTGACGAGCCACCATATCTTAAACGCATATTTGTAGGTAGTGGGTCTGCCGCAAATGATTTTTGTGAAAAACCTGTAAAAGCCAGTATAAAAGCCAATCCAACAAGAATTTGTTTACTTCTGTTCATTAAGTTTGTTCTCTAAGTCTCTTACTCTCTTTAATAGTTCAGGAAGCTTTCGTAAAGAACTCTTTATTCGCAGTTCTTCCTGATGAGGCTTAACTGGGAAGCCAGATACGTAGCTACCCGCAGGAACATTGTTGGTTACCACACCACCAGCAAGGATTGTTGTTCTATCACCAATGGTGATGTGACCTGTAGCACCGGATTTACCGGCCATAACTACATAATCCCCAAGTGTTGTGCCACCAGAAATACCTACCTGCGCAACAAGCAGGCATCTCTTTCCAATATGGACATTATGAGCAATATGTACTTGATTGTCTGTCTTAGTGCCTTCACCAATGATTGTTGATTCCATTGTAGCACGGTCGATAGTACAACAGGCTCCGATTTCAACATTGTCTTCGATAACAACATTTCCAACCTGTGGAACCTTAACATGCTGCCCCTGTTCCTGAGTAAAGCCATAGCCATCACTACCGATTACGGTGTTAGCCTGAATAATACAATTATTACCAACAACGCAGTAATCAAGAACCCTAACGCCAGGATAGAGAAGAGTATTTTCGCCTATTGAAACATTGCGACCAACATAGGCTGCACCTTCAATATGACAACCAGCACCGATAACAGCACCGTCTTCTACAACTGCATTAGGTCCTATTACAACATTAGCAGCAACTTTTGCAGTTGGACTAACGTAAGCAGTAGGATGAATGCTATAACTTATTTCGGCTTTTACACGGAAAAAGTTTAATGCGGCAACCAAGCCCATATGTGGATTTTTGAGTCTGATTGTCGGAACGGGCAATTCAGGAAGGTTTTCTGCGGTAATAACAGCAGCAATCTTAGCGTTTTTTATACTTTCTGCACGGGCTTCAAAGTCTTTATTACCAGTTAAAAAAGTCAGTTCGCCTTCTTTTGCAACTTCAAGAGAAGCTATAGAGGAAACTGTTACATTTTCGTCACCGGTAACGCGCCCGCCACACATTGCAGCCAATTCTTTCAGGGTTATGCTTTTTCCGTTCTGTATGCTCATAATAATAAAGGTCAGAAATTAGAGGTCATATGCCAAAGACCTGCAAAGCAAATCTTTGGCCTTTTAGAAATTACTTACCGCCGTTGAGAGACTTGATTACTTCGTCAGTAATGTCTTTGCAAGCAGTTGGATCCTGCCAGTAAACGCTTCTCTTTTCAAAAACAGCTTTAAGCTTGTAATTCTTAGCTATTTTTTCAATTACGCCGTCAACCTTAGCATCAAGATTCTTAGAAAGAGCACCCATTTCTTTTTCTTCAAGGGCATAGAGGTCTTTCTGAGAGGTTTCAAAGAATTTCTGGAGTTCACCCTGCTTTGTAGCAAGGGTCTTGCGAAGTTCAGTAAGCTTCTTTTCATTAGCGCTTACATCCTTCTTCTTGTCTCTTAAATCCTGAGTTTCCTTAGCAAGCTTTACATATTCATCATCAAGCTTCTTCACTTCTGCTTTTTTCTTTTCTAAGTCATTCTGAAGAGAAGCTTTCTTTGATTCGAGCATAGATTTTGTCTTCTGGGTTTCGTTATATTTGTTGAAAACCTGAGCGGCATCAATAACACCAAAATCTAATGCAGAGGCCATCATTGGACATGCAATCAAACCAGCAACCATCAAAAACTTAGCAACGTTTCTCATTTATAAGTCTCCTTAGTTATTTTTAACTATTTATATTTCTTATATTAGAAGGAAGAACCGAAGTTAACGTATGTTTCACCGTCATCGCGGTCCTTGGCTTTACCATAGTCAAGAGCAACAGGTCCCAACGGAGTCTGAAGTCTGATACCTAAACCATAACCTGATTTATTGTCTCTATCAATATGTGTTCTATCATAACTGGTGCCCCAGGCAGAACCTATATCATAGAAAGCTACAACATCAAAATTCTTAGCGAGATTCTGACGAAGTTCAAAGTTTGCATAAGCAATTCTTGTTCCGAGAAATTCTCTTTCTTCGTAACCACGGATAGTGCTGCTACCACCGACAGAGAACATATCATAAATCGGGATAAAGCCTTCACCGATTGAAGTATCGCCATAAGTGCCCTGAACAGCAAAAAC
>JAZUDR010000132.1:0-10920 GCA_045639725.1 Candidatus Avigastranaerophilus sp.
CATGGGAAATCATTCATTCCGCGAGAAGGAAAAAAACGTAGGGCTCGGCCTCCCGGACGAGCCGCACTCTTTGCCGAGAAGGTTCGTCCGAAGGCCGAACCCTACGCCGTGCAGCAGATTCCTTGCCTTCCCCTAAGGGGGAAGGTGGCACGGCAAAGCCGTGACGGATGAGGGGAATTGATGATAAAGTATCTAACATTTATAAAAACAGAAAGGAATACAACACCATGTCTATTCTCGACACCTGCCCGATAAAGCATTATGCAGCTAAGACAGTCATGCAGATAGCCTTAGACGCTGCAGAAATAATCACAAAAATATATGCTACTGATTTTGCAACAGAGTATAAGCCGGGTGACGAGCCTGTAACTATTGCAGACAAGCAGTCTGATACATTTATTGTATCCTCTTTGAAAAAAGCATTCCCAAATGACCGTATTTTAAGCGAAGAACATGGTTTATATACTCCTGAAAATCCAGATAATAAATGCTGGTTTATCGACCCAATCGATGGCACAAAAGAATTTATTGCAAAAAATGGCGAATTTGCTACTCAGATAGGCTTGGCAGTAGATGAAAAGCTGCAATTCGGTGTTGTTTATCAGCCAATAGGCAAAAACATGTATATTGCTGCTTCTGGCGAAGGCTGCTGGTGGCACTCACCAGAAAAGGGCTGGGTAAGGCTGCAGGTAAAAACTCCGGATTTTAATGACCTGAAGCTGGCTGTAAGCCGTTCTCACCCATGTGGAATAGGTCAGGAAGTCCATACTGCCCTGCACGGAACTGGAACTGTTGTTCATGGCGGTGTTGGTCTGAAGTTGATGGCTATCGCAAAGCAGACATGTGATTATTACATAAATAATTCAAACAAAACAAAGGCCTGGGACGTAGCAGCTCCAGAAATACTCTTTACAGAAGCTGGTGGATATATGAGCGATATTACTGGCGTTGATTTTTGCTATGATCCGACAAATTATACCCATAAGCACGGTGTAATGGCTATTGCTGGCAAGGAACTGTATGAAAAGGTTCTTACGATGACAAAGAAGGTTTACAATGACTAATGATTGTTTATTTGAAATGAGCTGGAAGGTCCGTGACTATGAATGCGACCTTCAGGGAATAGTAAATAATGCTGTCTATATGCATTATCTTGAATTCACAAGAAACGAATTTTTGAACAAGACTGGAACCAATCTTGCTGACCTGCATGCACAGGGCATAGATATCGTTCTTGCAAGAATTACAATGGCTCTTAAAACACCATTAAAGCCAGGTGATGAAGTTCTTTCAAGACTTGATTTGCATAAAGAAAGAATTAAATATGTTTTCGAGCAGGAATTATATAGAAAATCAGATAAAAAACTTGCCTGTAAAGCTACTGTAGAACTTGTTTGCGTGGTTAATGGAAAATTATCTGATTCAGAAATTGTAGATAATTTGCTTTTAAAAAAGTAAATTAATTCATAATTGTTTAGTTCTGAATTATTCTCATAATATTGATTGAGGCTAGATTTATATGAAGCATTGGACGCGTTTTCCTTTAATTATAGCTTTATTATTTATTTTTACTGGAATATTTATTTTTATTTCAGAGCGTGCTGATGCTCGTGCTGGTGGTGGCCAGTTTTTCAGTGTGGGAAAATCCTTTGGCGGTGGTTCCCGCGGTTTTTCTAGTGTTTTTAAATTTCGTTCTTCTTCACATTCGTCAGATGATAAAGAAGCTGAACGGCGGGAAACGGAATGGATGAAAGCGCATTGGTTTTTAATTGTTTTTTTGTGCTTATCTGTTTTTGCAGCAACTGTAGCAGTAGAATATAAACCTGATTCTGAGGAATATGATTCGTCTGAGGCTATGGAAGGTGGTTTGGGATTGGCGGCAGGGGCTTTTTTATTGGCCGGAGCTACACAATCCGTAATTTTTGTTACTATAATTATTATGATTTCTCTGTTCCTGATCGCGAAGCGTTTTATGTGCGCTAATAATTATGCTGGAACATCACTGAATAATGTCACGAATATCAGATTTAATCATGTAAAAGATTATAGAAGTATTATAAAAAAAGACCCTGGATTTAAAATGTCTCTTTTCATTCTTAGAGTAAAAAAAGCTTTTATGCTTATCCAAGACGGATGGTCCAGGAATGATTTATCTAAGTGTGAAGCTTTTATGGCTGATGGAACTTATGAACGATTCCAGATTCAGATAAATGAAATGATTGCCAATAAGATTACTGACAAGATGGATGGTTTGGAAATTCTTGAGGCTTATATTACGAAAATAGAGAGCAATTCTGGATATGATTCTGTCTATGTTGTTATAAATGCTATAGGAAAGAATTATCGTTTTAATTCTGTAACGAAGAAATTTATAGAAGGTGATAAAGCTCCAACGCCATTTACTGAAATATGGTGTTTTATGCGCAGAACCGGTTCTAAGACTATTAATGACAAAGGTCTTATAGAAGGCTTCTGTCCGAATTGTGGAACTCCAATAGAAGGTTCCAGATTATCAAGATGTCCTTCTTGTGATGCTCAACTTCGTTCTGGTGAACATGACTGGGTTCTTACGGGTATTACCCAGGCCTCAGAATGGAGAGAAACACATAATAAAGATATTCCTGGTATGATTAATCTTTGGGATATTGACCCTGATTTTAATATTCAGAACATTGAAGATAAAATTTCTGTTATGTTCTGGAGAATGTGTGAAGCTAATAGAACTAATAGCGCAAACCCGATACGTAAAATTGCTACCGATAGTTTTATTACTAAATATCAAAATAGTAAGGTGGCTTTTGGAAAATTAAATAATATTGCTATAGGTTCAACGGAAATAGTTGGAATTGTTACTGATATTCAGGATTTCAGTTTTTTGCTAGGTCAGATAACATGGAGTGGCAAAAATTCTTTTGGAAATGTTTCATATAATAAATCGTTATTTGTATTGAAACGAAGCAGTAATTGCAAGACAGATTCTAAGAAATCCTTCACAAGCATGCACTGTCCGAATTGTGGCGCGCCTATGAAGATTTCTGCAGATAACTTCTGTGAATACTGCAATACTGCTGCTAATGATTTGAACAAGGATTGGCTGCTTGAAAATATTCTAGATTATAATTGTAATGAAGCTAATACCTGGATTAGGCGCGCAATGAACGCTCAGCCTTCTTTACAGATAAATAAAACTAAGCAGGGAACTCAGAATATTAGAAAACCTCAGATGCCTCAGGCAAATCGGACAACCCAGGTTGTTCGCCCTTCTGCCACTAACAGTGTTGGACAGACGGGGCAAGGTGTTGATTATTCTGATATTAGAGCAATATCAGAAAAGGATTTAATGCGAATAACCATAGCAATGATGCTTGCTGATGGTGTTATTGATGCAAGAGAAAAACAGTTGATTTATGAAATCAGCAGAGCAAGAACAAGCATTAGAGAGCAGGAAGTAACAAGTATTATCGAAAGTATGCGGAAATTACCGAATCCAGTTGATTACACATTAAATACCGTTGCTATTCCTAGTAATTATACTTTGTTGAGGGTTCTGATAAATATTGCTGCGGCAGACGGTGTTATAGCAGAACCAGAAATAATGATGCTATACAAGGTTGCAGCAAAGATGCATATTGCGCCCCTAAAGCTTCGCAATATGATTAATGAAGTATACGAAAGTAACTGGAATAAAAAATAAGTAAAAAACTTTCGTAAAGGGAAAAAATATGCTAAACCCCCTTTCGTAAAGGGGGGTAGGGGGGATTTATCTCTCCACCCCGATAAAATTATCTAAATTTTGAAATTGGAAATGCCGATATATAGGTTGTGAGTATTTTAGCCAAAGGGGGAAGGGGACATGAACGAAGGTAAAAGCTGGCTTTCAACCAATTATACTGGCTGCAATTACAGCACCGACATTGATAATGACCTGGCCCAGGCAAGGCGTAGAAAAGCACTCGCCGAATTAAAAGGGCTTATTAGGGAAAAAAATATTCAGCAGATAGACAAGCTTCTTAACGAAATGTAGTCTGAAGCCTTGAGAAAGCAGCTATTAAGCTGCTTTTTCCATTTCTTCTGATGCTTCTACTGATTTGTCATGGTTTACAAGTTCCCATGACATTACACAATGAGAAAAGTGCCACAATTCTTCTTCTTTTAATTCCTTACCTGCTGTAAGCTTGTCTGAATAGCTTTTGCACAGCCAGCAATCTCTATGCTGATGGGAATAAAGTTCCTTAAGTGTGTCTAAGCTTGGGGTTTCTTCTACTGGCAGGGTTTGAATAGTGTCGCTCATTGTTGCCTCTTTTTTATTTCATTTGATGATTGGCAATTATATAAGCAAAACCAAAAACTTGCAAACCGCCAAAAAATCTAAGACCCTTTTCCCAAGCAACCCAATTTCCTAAAATCTACCTGAGAATTGTTCTCTCAGATAATTTCACTTTTTTTCTGCCGCCGGCAAGTAAAAGTTACTTCGATTCGTAGATGCTGCAGTTATATACACTTGATTTGTATATTAGGTTATAGCTGCTCGGTGTATTGCTATACATGCCGTTACATTCAGCAATCTTTTTATTTCTGTATTTTAATGCCAGGTAAACTGATTTTAATACATCTGAACTAGCTGAGTTGTAACCGTCGTTGATATTCTTTTGAGAATAATAGTTAGCATCACCTGTATGATATGGGTCCCAGCCCTGCATTTGGCCTATGGTAACTTTTGAGTTAAGCAAACAGCTTGCCCAGCCATAGTAGAGATACTGGTCTTTTATATAGCCTTCTCTTTGGGTGGTTCCAATCAGAATTACTACATAGTCTTTTGATAAACCAATGGAAGCTGCAAGCTGTATTATTTCTTCCCTGGTCGGTGTGCTCATTGATTGTAATTCTTTATTGAAATCATTTGCGGAAATACCTGTATTGGTTGATACTACTGTTTCTCCAGTTTTTGTATTGCTGGAATCGGTAATTGTCGAACCAGTTGTAGTAGTTTCTTTATTATTGTCTGTGTTTGTGGAGTTATCGGTATACTGAAGGCTTTCTTCCCTTGATAGATAACCGCCAGCCAGTGTGTTGCCGGGATAATAAGGCTGTTCACGTGTAGCAGGGCAATCTGGTGTAGAAATGAAGTTTTTGTGCATAAAACCTCTGGTCCCACCGATTTCTACTTCATAAAAGTCGCCGGAGATTCCAAGAACAGTAAGCGTTGTGCTGTTATATGTATTGATTATTGGACCCCAGGCCCATTCTCTTAGTCTGACTCCATTATCTACCAGTGTGCCACTTACTGGGAACTTGCTATTTGTGGCTTCTTTGGTATTTGCATCTTCTGTGGCTTCTACGTTGGCGACTTCCAGTTCTTCGCCAGAAGTTGAATTTTCTATTTTTATTTCATTATCATCAAAAGGATTTTCAGCATAAAGGTTTTGAGCAAACAAAGCTGACATTCCTAAGGCTATAATCAAACTTTTCTTTATCATTTTTATTCTCTCCACAAAAGATATATATACATAATATACCCCATTTTATCAAAAAAGTTTATGTACATCAAAAAATACAAAATCCTATCCCTTAGACAATAAGCCTCTGAACAATGATATGGAAATTTTTATAGAGCTGAAAAAATGGGCTAACTTCCTCAGAAAACCTGTTAACTGTCTGGAAAAATGGTTGCTTTATCTTGCTGATAATGACCCCAAGGAACTGGAAAACGTTGCTGAAGAAAACAGGCATATTGCCCGTGCCATAGCTGCAGAAAATGTTTTCAGCCTTGATGACGGTGAAAGATATCTTTACGATATGTGTGATGCTGTGCCGACAAACTGTCTAATGTAAGAAGTATTGCCTATGACTACAAAAGCGAAGGCGAGGCTGTCTACAATAGATTTAATAAAGGCAAAGAATTCCAAGCCTGGTATTATAAGGAAATCGTTGAGTCTCTTAAATCCCTGTCAGGTATGCCAATGTATGATGAACTCTGCAAAGTAGTCGGGGCTTTATTTAATTAATTGAAGACGAAATAAAAGTTGTAATAAAAGTTTTAATAAAAGTTGCAATAAGTTGATGAAGCTTTGAGTTTTTTTTACAATTCCAGAGTTTATAAACTTGTTTCCGAAGGCGTCTCAGACTTGCATTGCATGTCGGATGGTTATTTGTCAGACGAATTAACAAAAGAATTAAAACCAAATGGTTGAGTGGCTAATGTGACATTTATGAATTTCCACCTTGGGCTATTCTAGAACTTAATTGATTCAATGCTGATTATTCAAACAAGTCGTTCAAGGTTATTACGGTCTGGAAATAGTCTGAATAGGAATTATCAACTACACCGTATGTGGTCAGCAGGGTGGGGAAAATTGCGTATTTGGTAGAAGCAAGCTTGCAAAAGTCACTTATTTTGCGAATAAGACTTTGGGTCGTTTTTTCTGTAACTGTGTATTCTGAAGTTGAATATTTCATTTCACAAAGGTTAATTACCTGATCTTTGCGCACAATTAATAAATCTATTTGGGAACCGATAATCCCTTTGTTTGGTTCTGGTTTACAATACCAGGAATTTACTTCGGTTAAGATGCTAGATATGCCTAATTTTTGTTTTATCTGTTTAAAGATGCTGTTTACTTTTTTATAAAAATTATTATAATAGTAAACAGGAGATATATGATATGCTTAGCAATAATCTGAGATATTATCGTAAAATGGCTGGTCTTACTCAGGAAGAACTGGCGAAAAAAATAAATGTTACTAAGATGACAATTTCCCATTATGAAAGTGGTCAGCGCGAAGCTGATTCTTCTGTAATTCTTAAACTTGCTAAGGCACTTAATATAAAAACCTACGACCTGGTTCTTTCTGTTAATCCCAATCTTGTTATTACACATGGTGATTTTAAGAAAGCTTCTGGTTGCTTTCATGAAAAGGTAAAACTCGCCTGTGATTCCGTAGACAGATATTTAAACCGATTTTTTAATATTGTTACAATATTGGGAGGAAATGTTCTTCCAAGGTTTAAAGCATTAGAAAAAATAAAGTTTGTTGAACCGAAAAAATGTGCTGAACGGCTAAGAGTTTTTCTAGGGTTGCCTGCTTTTATGACTGTTCCGAATTTGATTGATTTGCTGGAAGAAAAAGGGATTGTTGTCTGCCAGTTAGAAAATGTGAACAGACAGATTTATGGGTTGAATGGAACTGTTAATCAAAGGCCATATGTCATGATTAATAATCAGTTGTCTCCAACCCAACAACGATTTACTGTTATTCATGAACTAATTCATTTATTATTTAATTTTTCAAAAAAAGATGAGGCACAAAAGGAGTCATTGATTGATAAATCTGCCGGAATGTTTTTTATCGGCTCTGAAGATTTAAAACGTGAACTTGGTTTTCATAGAACTAATATTCTCAATGATTTATTGCCATTAAAGCAGAAATACGGTGTCGATATAAAGACTATTTTGCACCGTGCAAATGAAGAAAATATTATAGATTCAAAAACTTATAAAAAACATCTGGCTTATATCAGAAAAAATAAACTAACCGATAACAGTCGGTTCGAATTATACCCCGAAAAATCAGTTTTATTACGACAATTAGTTTTCAGAGGCTTATCCGAAAATCTGATAAGTAGTTCCAAAGCTGCCGAACTGCTAGGCTATACCTTACAAGAGCAATTACTAGCCTTAGGAAAATAAGCCAATGTTAATAAGTAGTGATACAAACATTTGGTTTGACTTCGAGTCTATTGGTTGTCTTCATCATCCGTTTATGCTAAGAAATCATACTTTTTTCTTGAGTGATTTAACCTTTGAGGAAGAAATTCACAATTCAACTGCAATCCAGAATTATGTGCTTTCAAAACAGTTGAAGATTACAAGTGTAACCGCTGAAGAATTAGTATTCGTTGATAAGCTTAGTTATAAATATATGAATCTTTCTTTCTACGACTTGGTGGCACTTTCAATAGCTGTTAATAGAAACTGGATTCTTTTGACTGGTGATGGGAATTTGCGAAAAGCAGCCATTGAAGAAAAAATTCAATGTCATGGAACAATTTGGATATATGATGAATTGCTGCATACTGGAAAAATAACGAAAAAAGCATATAAAGAAACTCTTAAAAAATTATTAAAGTTGACTGTTGCTGGGCAACGTAGACTTCCTTTAGAAGAGCTTATTAAACGAATAAATGACGAGAAGGATTGAATCTAGTATTCTGATAGTATGTTGCTGTCTTAGTTTTTGTCGCTTTCTATGAGACCTAGATACTTTTCGAGAAGTAGAAATAATCAATTTATAAATGGCACCATGTATATGGGCATACAGAGAATATCCTGGTCTTTGCACAAATCTTTTACGTATATTAGATATTTCTCATATATTCTATTAGAATACTTTTCACAAAATACATCCAAAGATTTATGTGTTTTATATGTAGAAGATTTTACTTCAATAGGACACACTTTGTTTTTTTTCGAAATTAAAAAATCTATTTCGTAATTATGTTTAGAGGTTTCATTAAGCATAGTATAATAGAATAATTCATTCCCATTGGCCGCTAAAATTTGGGCTACAACATTTTCATACAAGTATCCAAGGTTTATGCTTAACTTATCACTTAATAGTTTTTCATAGATAATATTTTCAGTAAAATCCTTGTCTTTGAACATTAAAGTTGTGAATAAACCAGTGTCACAAATAAAAAGTTTAAACTTAGCTAAGTCTTTCGTATTTGCCATACCAATATTTGGGTCATTGGTATGGTAGGATACAAGTACGGTTTTAGAATCTTTTAATTCTGCGATGTATTCTAATGTTTTATTTGAAATTCTATTACCAATTATTGATGAAACCTGATATCTTGAAGCATTGGAATTTAGCTGGGATGGAATAGAATCAAATATCAATGATAGCTTTCCTGTTGAATCTATTTTCAAAAAATCATCTTCATACAGTTTAATGATATCTCTTTTTACCATATCCACTAATCTAAAATTATTTGTTTCTATATATTCGCTTACTGCCTGAGGCATACCGCCGATTAGCATATACAAGCGAAATTTTCTAAGCTGTCGTCTATTTTCCTGTTCCCCGAGCCCTCTAACATTTTCAAAACACTTTTTGAGCAAAGAAGTTGTAGTATTATCGCCAATAGCCCACAAAAATTCTTCATAATCCATTGGAAACATGTTGATTCTACGTTCTTCGCTAGGAATCAGAATACTTTTTACGTTTTTTCTAATAGAAATTAATGACCCTGTTTCAATATAGTCATATCTGTGATCTTTTACCAATGTTTTTATAGATTGTCTAGCCTTTGGACAAAGTTGAACTTCATCAAAAACAATAAGAGATTCTCTAGGATACAAATCTACCCTATATTTCAATTGTAATTGCAAAAATATATAATCAAGGTCTGATATATCATTAAAAAGCTCAATAACATCCTGTGAAGCTTCAGCAAAATTAATAATTATAAAACTTTTATATTCATTTTTCGCAAATTCGCTGACTATTGTTGATTTTCCTACTCGCCTAGCGCCTTCTATCAATAAGGCATTATTGCCTTTCGACTCATTTTTCCACTCTAATAGTCGATTATATATCTTACGTTTGAATATCATTTTTAAAACTCACTTTCTCATTTGCCAAAAAAAATACAAAATCGCAAAATTTATTATACATATTTTATACAAAATCGCAATATTTTTTATGCGTGAATTATACGATATCGCAAAATTTTAAAAGTTGTAATAAAAGTTGCAATAAAAGTTGTAATAAGTTATTGTAACTTTAGTGAGGTATTATTGCATTACCGATAAGTATCAAAGCTTTGCCAACTACATCTATGCTATTTGATTTTGTTAATGCCGTTTTAATCATATTGTCGCCTGTTAAACGACATTTAGAACTGAGTTTTGAAGTATAATAATTCTAATCAGTCGCTAGAAGCAAACCAATGAGTTGGGTTGTATTAAAAGCGAGAGAACTGATTGACACTATAAGAAATGCAAGTGATGAGGTGATTCTATATGCGTATTGAAATTTTAAAAGATCCTAAGTGGATTAAAGAAGTAATAGAAATGATAATGGAGAAAAATGGTTCAGATGCCTTAGAAAAAGAATTGCAAGAACTTGGTCCTGACTTTGATATAAGTCAGTTGAATGTTTCATCTGATACTATTATTTCGCAGTTGATTGAACTTAAAAAATATAATTTCCTTGATTTTGTGGAAGAAGTAAAAAAGATAGGTCTATGTACCCGTTATTTCTGCACAACATGTGGCGCAACACATTATCGTGCAGTGCTTCAGTATCTCGGTGAAGAAAATATGAAAAAACTGTTGTTGAATGTAACAGCTAAGGATTTACAGAAATATGACATTCATTTTTGGCTTCATCCTTTTATGTTATTAATGAACGATATGCCAAGACTATATTTTGAAGATATATTGATTGTTAAAGAATATAGGCGAAGTAGAAATGCTTATGAGGAAAAAAGAAGCCGTGTGATTGTTGAAAAAGAGGAAGATATTCAGAAGCGCAAAAAGGCTAGATTGGAACAAAAAAAGCGCAATGCGCAAAAACATAACGATTATGTTGCTGCAAGAAATCAGGATTTGATTGAATTTAAGGCGTTGCCAACATTAAACGAAAAATTATTATATATTTTGGCTGATAAATCTCGTCATCCGTTGTATTTTGGCTTAGATTTCAATGCAATAAAAGATGACGAATTGAAATCTCTACCAGCAGAGACTCTGAATAATCTCTATGAAGTATTTTCACAGATACCCCATAAGCAGATTCAAGAATTCAACAACCGCTTGCGTAGCTTTTGCAAGTTATGAATCTAATTCCAAAAAAGTAAAAACGCGTTCTAACACTTGCCAGAACGCGTTTTTTGCAGAACTATGGCAGTAAACC
>JAZUDR010000133.1:0-2137 GCA_045639725.1 Candidatus Avigastranaerophilus sp.
ACTTCGGCAGTTCGATTTTCTTTGGCTTGTCTTCAAATGGCTTGTAAAGAATAATTACACGGCCAATAATGCGAACAAGTATTGCCTTTGTTGCTTTTATAGCTTCTTCAGCTACTTCGTCAGCTTCATTTGGGGAAGAATCAAGAATCTTGATTTTTATTAATTCGTGAGAATTAAGAGCTTCAGAAATGCTGCTTATTATCTTTGCTTCAAGACCATTCTTGCCAACTCTGACGATTGGGTCCATCTGGTTAGCCATGGCTTCGAGAAATTTTCTCTGATTGGATGCTAATTTCAAGGTTCAATCTCCTGTTATTTTCCGTCGGAATATATATTGTTCTTCACGAAGCTCCACTTCAAAGCGTGAAGCTTGTTAAGATAACTTTCGTCAGTGTAATACAAAACAGTTGATTCTACAATATCAGTTTTTGCATCTTCATCACTGATTTCTGCTCCAAAAGTAGCTCTCCATCTCGTAATCTTGCTTCCGTGATAGTAGAGGAAGGTTTTTGTCATTTCCCTTACAAGAATCTGCTTGAAGCGTTTAGCCCTGAGATCATCTGTCATAGTGTCGTAAGACGGACCATACCAGGAATTATTGGTTACGAAAATGTAGCTTTCAGAAGAGAAGGCGTCTGCAGTATCTGTAGTTGCCATATAACTGATACCCTTAGTGCAGGTTGTAAAATACTTAGGCAAAGTATCGAATACTTCTTTTATAGCTTTTTTCATTCCCTCTGGCATATCAAGCCATTCCGGGTTTTCGGTCAGATACGATGATGCAGAACCTATATCAACCTTTGAAACAACCGGGTAATAATCACCGGAGGCAGGAATATCAGGAATATCTGTTCTGTCTTCTATCGGAACAACTCCCGGAGGAATATCTGTGCCTGTGGATGTTCCTGTAGATGTATCGGTAGAAGTGTCAGTAGTTGATCCGGTATCTGTAGACGTAGAAGTACTTGTTGAAGTAGACGTACTAGTTGAGGTACTTGTCGAGGTACTGGTTGAAGTGCTGGTAGAGGAACTGGTAGAAGTGCTGGTAGAAGTGCTGGTAGAGGTTTTGGTGCCAGTATCTATATAGCTTCCAGTATGACCGTCACCACCAGAAGTAGAGCCTGTCCCGTCAAGCCATTTGTTGGCCCAGCCGTCTACGCCGCAGCCACCAAAAACATATTCCTTAACAAAGTTATAACGGGATAAATGGTCTTTCTTCAAGCCTGAAGCATTGGTGCAATACTGGGCAACAGCAAAAGCAAGGTCTGTCCAGAGGTGGCTTTTGCCAGGAGCTACAACCATGTAGTTTTCATCGCCCAAAGCATATATCTGAGGATTAAATTTAGTATCGCCAGCGTAAACGCTCTGATATTTTTCCATCAGTTCGCTTTTTCCCCACGCATCAGTATTTTCCTGAATAAAGCAGTAGGCCATGCCTCTTACAAGCATGGTCTTAAAATTTAACAGAAAATCGTCTGCAGTAGGATCTGCATTGTAAATTTCCTTGAATTTTCTTCTGAATATCGGAGAAGGATTTTTGTAGGCATAGCCAAGCTGAATGATGCCTGCTTCCTCATTATAACCGTTATATTTAATTTCAAACTGGTCATTTCCCGGGTCCATGAAAACCATTTTTGTGCAGGAAGTAAAGGCGGGTGGCATATCTCTGAAGACTTCAATCATAGCCTTTAAATGTCTTTCATCAAAGGTTGAACCGCCTGATTCAGCATAGTCATATACTGTTATGCCGTAGGTATCATAAATAGCTTCTCTCAGATTTTTCTGAGCTTCTGTATCAGCAAAAATAGGTGCTGCCATAATAGCAACACAGACAAACAAAACAATTAATTTTAGATGATTATTCCAGTTCATACTTTTAATTATATTTATTTTATCAAATTTGTGAAGAAGTTTTTGCTTTTTATGGTATAAACGCTTATAATTTTGCAATCTAAATTATTTATTGGCAACGGAGAAGAAAATGGTAGATCTTGATAAAATCATTTCTTTGTGCAAAAGACGCGGCTTTATATTCCAAGGCAGCGAACAATATGGCGGACTTCAGGGCACCTGGGACTACGGTCCATTAGGCGTTGAATTAAAGAACAACGTAAAGCGTGCATGGTGGCGCTATAAC
>JAZUDR010000134.1:0-5486 GCA_045639725.1 Candidatus Avigastranaerophilus sp.
CAACAAAGAGAATTAAGTAACAGCCCAGGCTCCGCGGCCTGTGTTAATTTTTGTCAAAATTTCTTAAAATGTTTTACAAAAGTATTGGGTTTTGTAAAACATAGCAGTAGAATAGTCTTATCCTCAAGATGAGGGTTTGACGATGGGTAATTTTCTTACTATTGTAAAACTGAATATCCATATAATTCTTACCGTTTGCTTCGATTATTATTGGATTACGCATATTCAAGAAGCAGGAATAAATCTGAGAGCCTTCGTTTTTATCAAAAGTTTCTGATTCCCAATTCCTAGCATATTCATAAGCTACTTTTTTGTTATCATCAAACCATGTTACTGGTTCGGAATTGGCATAATTTTCTGGTTCAAATTCATAGTGACCACCATTTTCGGTTCCATGGTGAACCACAAGAGGTTCGCCGTTTTCGTCTACGACTTTGCTAGAATCACCTTGCAGAATTTCCAATAATCGTTTATCATTAATTATAGGAGCAGTTGAATTATTAGCAAACTCACTAGTTAAAGAGTCAATACTTTTAATTAAACTGCTCTTCTCTATTTTTGTTAAAGAATGGTCATAATAAATTTTCCCATTTTTTACACCTATAGTAAGTTTTGCTGTATAGTTTTCATCTCCAATATTCAAACCAACAACATAATATCTATAACTATCAAATTTATTATTCCCTTTGATATTTTCTTTTTCTGTGATAAAAATAGCATTTTCAAGCATCTTCGGAATGTAAGCTATTGATTTAAGATGTATTATACTTTCTGCATCGTGATGAGTAACCTTTTCAGCTCCCTTTCTTGAAATAGAAATTTCTTCATTTGTGTCTTTATTAAAATATTTTCTATTTCTTAAATTATTTAGAATATAATTTGATGCTGAAATACTATTTAGTTCATATTTTGTTTGACGATGGGTAATTTTCTTACTATTGTAAAACTAAAATCTGACATTTTTGTTTACGCCTTAATATATTTTGGCTATACTGAATATGGAGGGACCGAGAATGAATAACCATAAAAGCTATTTATCATCATCAACTGTTCTTTTAAGTATTATTGGGTTCTTCCTTTTTATTTTATGGGCGATAAATACTGAAAGCACAGCATGGGCACCTATTTTATTCCTGGTAGTGATAATTGGCGGATTTTGCGCAGCCATTAAAACCTTGACTGCAATAGGCAAATGTATTGAATTTATTTCTAATCATTGAGATTTTTCTCTTAAGATTCTATCTATGGTTGTTTTGCGTTCCAAGGAAGTATCGGGTTTTAGGATTTTGCTGGTCTTTTTAGAGCCGCCACCACAGAAGCCTCTATAAAAAGCCTCATCAATGTAGGGCACTTCAAATACATTTTCGATAAGCATTGAAAAGTCTTTGACTTCCAAACTTCTTATTTCATCCGGAAGCCGGTGAAGGGCTCGGCAGAGTCTTACGACTAGTTTGTTATGGTCTTCAACCTGCTTCGCCCTGTCCGGCTTTGTCAGTTTCCCTTTTTTGATGTGGTTTCTAAATCAGCATTTATTGAATTGACTGAAGGACTAAGCACTTTTCTCGTCATCCAAACAGAAGCAAGTAATCTTTGCTGGTCAAGATCCAAATATAAGTTAATATCGCCTTTACTGAATTCTTCTTTGTCAGGCAAAGGATTCAGAGCTATATAACATGTATCCAAATCGTCTTCAGCACGAAACTTAAGAATATTCTTATTTTGGATACCACCTTCCTTAAGTTCATTTTCTCGTTTTTCCTGCATCTCAAACAGGCGTTCCTGCTGGGATATAGTAAAACGCAGTGGAACTTTCTTGGAACCAATTTCAATAGTTATTTGACCAAAGCCATTATCATTGAGTTTGAACCATCCGTTTGTCTGCATTCAATTCTCCTTATCTGAAAATCAGTTCAAAGTCGTCTTCACCTGAATCTTCAAGCAGCTGACCAGAAAGACCATACATATTCAGAGAATTTTCTTCCTGGAAACTTGGAGTATCGAAGTTTGCCTTGGGTGCAGAAAATTCGACAATGTTGCCTTCGACTGTACCGTGTGTAAAGCTTAATTCAACTGTATTTCTATTCATGTAATCGGCCCAGAAAGAATTTGTCGCTTCAAGAACAGCTTCGATATTTGAATTCCATTTCGGTGCTCTGGCGGTAATAACATAAGGCATCAGACCGGAAGCAGCGTTGATGTTTCCTCTCGAAGTAAGAGTATTCCCTGTTTCGAAGCTGAAATCCCTGGCAACAGCGTCCGTCCAATCACCAAAAGCGAAGCCCTCGTTCTTCATTTCAACAGGTTCGGTAGAATCGTATGTAGGTGTCGGGTTGACTGCGTCAACAGCATTCGAGAAGATACCTTCCATATCGAATGCAATAGATGGATATTCACCATATTTCCCATCAAATTTAAAATTACCCATACAACCAACAGCCTTAACACAAAGCCCATCTTTGTAGATGTAAATTGTGCAGGTATTCATATCGGCATCTTTGTTACAAGGCTTGTATTTGGCAGCTTCTTCACCTTCGGTTTCAACAATGGTTTCTTTCATAGCGCAGCATTTGAGTAAGGCAGCGAATTCTGGAGCAGTTCCAGCGGCCCCTGAACCTTTCGCTCTCACTACTATAGTTGCTTTAACGGTCTTGTTAACATAATTTGTCGGTTGCTGAGCAATAGAGGCTCTTACAACGTTGTTTTCAAGAGTCTGACCGTCAACTGTTGGATTAACAACTTCGCAAAGAATAGCGTTTGTTCCTGTTGGGTTTGCGTCAGTGCCTCTTGTAGTTTCAATTTTTGCCAAAACAACCTGATTTCTAGCAAATAATAATGCCATTTTATTTTCTCCTTATTACAGTAAGCGTGACGGAACTTCAAGAACATAGCTCAGACAGCCAACAGCATAGGGATAACCTACTGCGTCTTCGTCACCTTCCGTCGGGGTTACAATTATTGAATTTCTGTTAAGAACAGGAATAACCGCTTCTTCTATTAACGAAATAAATTGATCCAAGGATTCAATGCTTTCGAGAACGTAAGCGTTGGTTAATGCCGGCTCTCTGACAGATGTCTTATTGATAACAGCGTGGATATCTAAGCCATAGCTTCTATAAGCAAACTGTCTTGTTCTACTTCTTGCACCTGGTATCAGATGAATTTCCAGAGTGTCAGGAGCTTCCGGGATATCATTCTCGTCTATACCAAATCTGATTACCGGCTGAACGCCATAATTAGCCTGACACCAGCTTGTTAAAGCTATATTTGTTGTCAGTTCTGCAATCAGAATATCGAATATGTCCTTAAGCGTTTTGGTTGCCATTTCTTTTGAATTTCAGCTTTCTAGTAAATCTGTTGATTCGGTAAACAAGTCTATCCTGGAAGATTGGAACTATTTCGTCCTTGTGATGTTCCCAGGTGCGTTTGAATATAGGTCTTGCCGGTATTCTTATTGTTGTGGAAGTTTTCTTTAAGTAAATGCCTTTATAGGCTAAGAACTTTCTGAATCTTTGGGAAATTGTAACAACTCCCCCTTCCTCCATCTTTTTATTCAGACCTTTACTCGTGACAACAATCTGATCCGTTCGTCTCTTGTATCTCACAGAAATAAACTTAGTCTTGCCCCATGGCTTTCGATGCCCTTTTAGTTGAGATACCCTGCCCAAGGGGGCAAAACCGCCAGCGTTTCTTTCTGCTTTCAGGAATTTAACCATTCTCTTTCCGACATCAGATAAAGCTTGGCCCATGACAGTCTTACCCTGCCTGCCTATTTTTTGAAGATCATCAAGAATTTCGTTAAGTCCCTCAGCTCTCAATGAAAATCTCATTTCAGTTTTACCTCTGAATACAAAGAAATTTTCCAGCTGACAGAATCTTCGCCGGTAATATTTTTTACATACCAAAGACGATTATTCGAATCGGTTAAAGTATCATGAGGCCTAGGAACAGATGGCAGACTCAGTTTGGAAATGACTGCAGTGGCTTCCATGACACTACCATCACTCCAGTCCAGGCTCTGTTCACCTTCAGAATTTAATACAGCTTTAATAACTGCTGATGTTAAACCAGAAGTATAGGTAACATCTTCTGATACTTCATCAGCTTCCATTATTGCTGTTAAATCTGAGGCCATCTGTTCTTTGAAACTCATGATACTGTTCCTCTGCTATCTGAGCTGCTCTTTCGATTTCTTCGCTGATTGTCTCAGCCACTATCTCGGCTGTCTGGTAAGGCGGGCCCATCCAGCAGCCGAGGGTTGCCGTGAAAACAGGGTCGAATCTGTCCAGCAGACTCATCTGTTAGCCGAGTTTAACGACGACGTCTTCATCGGTTGCGGCTGAGGCCTTAACGGCGTAGCCGACTGTAACGGCGTCAAGAGTTGAAGCAGCAGAAGCGACCTTAACACCAGAACTGTAGACAAGATGGTCGCCAAGATTAATCACATCTGTTTTGGTCTTCTTAGTGACCTTGAAGATACCTTCGACTGCTACAGCGCCAGTTGCGCCGTTAGCGATGTCAGTAACGGCTACACCGCAGAACTTACCGATAGCAACAACAGCGCCGGAGTTAATCTTAGAACCAGTGCTATTGGTGTATTCAATAACGTTGCCTTTAGAGATTGCATTGTTCATTTTTATACCTCTTATAATTAAGATCTTAATAAGTGAGGCCCGAATAATCAGACCTCACAGGAATCAATTAGCTGTGTGCAGTCTTAACCATTCCGCGGAAGTCAAGAGCCTTGGCACCTACATCGAAGTAATATCTCCACTTGCGGGCGAGAACGTCGCCTTCGTTGTCGATAACTTCAATAGTCGGGGTTTCCTTGCCATTGAGGAAGTCGATTTCGATGGTATCGCAGCTTGCCGGGTCAGCAATCAGGAAGAAACCATTGTTAGTGGTGTCAATGAATGGAGAGCTGATAGCGATAAGCCCCTTGTTCTTGAAGAAGTTGGTCTGACCCATGGTGTTGGTGGTTGATGGATCGATAGTTGAAGCAGTGAGGATTTCAGCTTCTACAGCTTCGTCGGCACCTACAAGAACGAACTTAGGTGTGATTGCAAGCTTGGAGCCGTTAGCGTCTGTCTGCTTCTGCATAGCTGCATATGCTGCTGCAAGTGTAGACTTGCTGAGAGCGCCGGCACTGCAGAGATTGTTGTGTGATGCATGGAAGAGAGCCACGCTGTCGCTCATGTTAGCGTTAGCGGTGAGGACACCGTAGGCAAGAGCTTCAACCTTCATGGCGGCTCTGTTGCCGATTCTGCGAGCGATGCGGCCGAAGAGACCGAGGTCGTCAGCGAGAATTGCTCTGCGAGTGAGACTTACAGTATTACCATAGCTTACAAGCTGAACCTGTTCACCCTTATCGCCGATAATGGCATTGTGAAGTTCAGCGCCTTCGGGATTCTGTTCGAAGTCTGGAAGGTCGTTGATGTCTACGCGCTTGGCTGGTTCAAGGTTAGTGAGGCTGCCTTTGGTGCAGAACA
>JAZUDR010000135.1:0-17467 GCA_045639725.1 Candidatus Avigastranaerophilus sp.
TGCTTCAAGAGAAATGAAAATGATAGAAGTTCTTGGCGGTATTCTCGGGGCAGTTGTTGGGGCTTTACAGTGGGCTGTGCAGCATTATTTGATCAGTTAAGGCAGGACGAAATATGAGTAACAGAGATTACGAAAACTATAATCGTTCATATTCTTCTAGAAGATATCATAATATTGAAGAAAGAAGATTTGGGCAGACAGAATCAAGTAAATTCTATGAAGAGAACAAGGAAATAGATTCTGAAGAAGATGATGAAGTGCTTGGATTGTTGGCTTCTGAGGAGGACAAGGAATTTGCTGAGCATTATAAATCTTTAATGAAAGCTAAGTTATCTCCTGAGGAAGAAGATAAGTTGGCTAGTAGATTTTTGCTTTATTTTGTTATTGCTATAGCATGTTGTATTGTTTTCCCTATATGTTCTAGTATAATTTCTAAATCAGAGATAAAGAAAAAAATTATTTCTTGGTTTGAGCATCCAAAAGAAGAATACGATAAGATAACCAAGACTCCATTAGATCTTGAGGCTGAAAAATTTGGTTTACAGTCTCAGGAATATGTTGCCTTGAAAGATTTGAGCGCGGCTGATATTTCTAGAAAATTAAAAGAAGATTCTTTAAAAGTTGAAGAAAAAATATTTTTGGCAATGAAAGCTATCGAATTTGATGATGTAGAATGCCTGAGAAATGTTATAAATTCTGGCTGTGACAAAGATACCACTGACGATAACGGTGCTAGCTTTCTTTATATCGCAGTAAAGAATAATAAACAAAAATGCATGAGGTTTCTGATTGATTCTGGGGCCAATATTAAGGCAGAAACAAAGGATGGGGATACCATTCTTCACGCTGCTGCTTATAATGGAGACTTTGAGACTGTTAAGATGGCTATTATGGCAGGAATCCCGGTTGATAAGCTTGGGGCAGGGAAGAAAACCCCACTATATAGGGCAGCACAGGCTAATCAGGGACATATGTGCAGAATGCTAGTCTTAGCAGGTGCCCAGCGCTTGCCCAGATATTCCAATGTGACTGAAGACTTAGACCTTAAGCATTTCTTCCAGACAGGGAAGGGGTATTGGTCGCCTACTACTAATAGCAACACTAAGAGTAAGTTCAGGGGAAATCAGGAACCTGATAGGGAAGAGGAAGAAAAAGCCAAGTGGGCTAAGGTTAGCAGAATTATTAGCGAAGGCAGGCTTTCTGATCTTCTTAAAGAAGTTCCAAACCCAAAGGACTTTGAAAATATGAGCGCGTATGGGTTACCTCCGGTTTGTGTTGCAGCTAAGTCTGGACAGATTGAAATGTTGAAGTATTTGCAGAGAATAGGCTGCAGTATGCAGGAAATTGATAGTGATAGTGGAAAATCTGCTTTGCATTTTGGCGCGCAATCAGGAAATGAAGAGGTTGTTGATTATTTATTAGCTAATACCTATATCAATGTTAATATTCAAGATGACTTTAATAATACCGCTTTACACTACTCGATTCTTGCTCCGTTGCCGTATGCTACAATCAGACTTCTGAAGGAAGGTGCGAACCCTGATATTCGGAATTTGAGATTACAGACCCCTTTGCATATAGCTGTCGAAAAAAACAATATCTTAGGTTGTAAGCTACTGATAGAAAATGGAGCTAATATAAATCAACAGGATTATGCTGGTAATACAGCTTTTCACTATGCAGCCATGAAATCAAATTCAAAGGGCATGCTTGATGTTTTTTATGACCATATGGGGGAATTAGATACATCTATTAAAAATAATGAGGGTAAGACTGCCAGAGAAAGTCAGCGGTGGGACTACCTGAAATACTACGAAGAGCATTATAGATAAGCAGTAAAATAAAAAGCCTCTGAATACACATTCAGAGGCTTTTTATTTTTATGATTTACTTAGAGAACATTTTAGCAACGGCTGCTTTTACTTTGTCTTCGTTTGGTATGAATGGCAGGGTAACATGGTTGCCTGTTCTTGCTTTATTGAATTGAGCAGTTACTTCAATGGCGTTTTCATTTCTTGCCCATGCGCGTCTGGAAACGCCACACATGGTATCCCATATCATTGCACTGCGGATGACGTTGTCTATACGTTCGCTACCGTCTAATACGAGACCGAAACCGCCATTGATTGATTTGCCAATGCCAACGCCACCACCGTTATGAAGTGAAATAAGGCTCATTCCACGGGCTGCATTACCTGCATAACAATGAGTTGCCATGTCGGCCATAATGTTACTGCCGTCCTTGATGTTTGCTGTTTCACGATATGGGGAATCTGTTCCGCCAGTATCATGATGGTCACGGCCAATCATTACAGGACCGATTTCACCCTTCCTGACTAATTCATTGAACTTCAATGCAATGTTTGCGCGGCCTTCAGCATCCTGATAAAGAATTCTGGCCTGAGTTCCGACAACAAGTGCATTCTTTTCTGCATCGCGGATCCAAACCCAATTGTCATAATCCTGAGAGCGTCTCTTTGGATTGATGCAGGACATAGCTGCCTGGTCGGTCTTGACAAGGTCTTCGTGCTTGCCGCTTAAGCAGACCCATCTGAACGGACCATAGCCATAGTCGAACAGCATTGGACCCATGATATCTTCAACATAAGATGGCCATATAAAACCGTCTCTTGGATTTTCACCGTTGGCGCAGATTTCTTTAACGCCAGCGTCGTAAATAGCTCTCATGAAGGAATTGCCGTAATCAAAGAAATATGTTCCTTTATCTGTAAGTGTTTTTATTGCTTTGAAATGAGCTTTTAAAGATTCATCAACAAGCTTTCTGAACTGTGCTGGGTCTTTGTGAAGCATTTCTGTTCTTTGTTCGAATGTAAGGCCCTTTGGACAGTAACCACCGTCATATACAGCATGGCAGGAGGTCTGGTCGGAAAGAAGTTCAATATGAATATTATTGTTTACTGCATATTCCAACAAATCTACTATATTACCGTGGAAAGCAATAGAGATTGTCTTTTTGGCTTTTATATGTTCATCAGCCATTCTGAAAGCTTCTTCGGGGGTTTCGGCGATGAGGGAAACCCAGCCCTGTTCATGCCTTGTGTTTATGCGTGACATATCAACTTCAGCCACAATGCCGACGCCACGAGCAATTTCAACAGCCTTTGGCTGAGCGCCGCTCATTCCGCCTAGGCCAGAAGAAACAAACAGATGACCACTCAAATCTTCATCTGCTTTTACGCCAAGCTTCATTCTGCCTGCATTGAGAATAGTATTGAAGGTGCCATGAACAATGCCTTGTGGTCCAATATACATCCAACCGCCTGCTGTCATCTGACCATAGTTGGAAACGCCAAGCTGCATTGCGCGATGCCATTCCTGCTGATTGTCGAACATACCGACCATAAGACCGTTGCTCATGATTACGCGAGGAGCATTGGGACTTGATTTAAATAGACCAAGAGGATGACCTGACATCATTACAAGAGTTCTGTTTTCATCAAGCTGTTCAAGATATTTCTTGATAAGACGATACTGCATCCAGTTCTGGCATACCTGACCGGTTTCACCATAGGTTACAAGTTCGTATGGGTAAAGTGCTACTTCGAAGTCCAGGTTGTTGTCAATCATAACCTGGAAGGCTTTGCCTTCGATGCAGTTACTGTGATATTCGTTTATTGACTTACCATAAATGCGGCCTTCTGGTCTGAAACGGTAGCCATAAATGCGTCCGCGCGTTTTTAATTCTTCAAGGAATTCTGGAATCAATGCTTCATGAAGTTCTTCCGGAATATATCTCAAAGCGTTCTTCAGAGCTATTTCTGTTTCGCTTTGGGTAAGAGTAAATCCTCTGTCAGGCGCACGTCTGATACCTTCAACAAATTTTGGGTATTCAGGCAGAACGTTATCCAGTTTTATAGTCATTGCCGAGGCTATGGTCTTGTTATCTAACATCTGTTACCCTCCATAATTTTTACTAAATTAGTATAGCATAAAATTCTATTATTTAAAAAAGCATCAGTCTATTTACTGATTCTAAGTTAGATATTGGCTTTAATAGGCTATTTCGTTAAAAGAATTGACTATAAGTTGGAACACTGATACAATAGCGGCAATTCAAGGTTGGAGGATGTAAAAATGAAAAAATACTTTTTTACCTCTGAATCAGTAACTGAAGGGCATCCAGATAAGGTTGCCGATCAGATTTCTGATGCAGTTCTCGATGCAATTCTCGCAAAGGACCCAATGGGTCGTGTAGCTTGCGAAACTGCTGTAACAACCGGTTTAGCTATGGTTATGGGCGAAATCACTACTAAGTGCTATGTTGACGTTAACTCAATTGCTCGTAAAGTCATTACTGATATCGGTTATACTAATGCTGATTATGGTATCGATGGCAAGAGCTGTGGCGTTATCGTAAGTCTTGACGAACAGTCTCCAGACATCGCACAGGGTGTTAATCACGCTCAGGATGGTTCTGACAAGGATGAAGATCTTGATGTTGGTGCTGGCGACCAGGGTATGATGGTAGGCTTTGCCTGCAATGAAACCCCAGACCTTATGCCTGCTCCTCTTTACTATGCTCACAAAATGTGTCAGAAACTGGCTGAAGTCCGCAAACAGAATGTTGTTAACTATCTGAGACCAGACGGAAAAGGCCAGGTTACTGTTGAATATCACGATGGCAAGGTTGCCAGAGTTGACGCAGTAGTTCTTTCTACTCAGCATAATCCAGATGTTACACACGAACAGATCGAAAAGGATATGATCGAAAAGGTTATCAAGAAGGTTATTCCTGCTGAACTTATCGACAAGGATACAAAGTTCTTCGTTAACCCAACAGGTCGTTTCGTTGTTGGTGGACCACAGGGTGACTCTGGTCTTACTGGCCGCAAGATTATCGTTGATACCTACGGTGGAATGGCAGCCCACGGTGGCGGAGCTTTCTCTGGCAAAGACCCGACAAAGGTTGACCGCTCTGGCGCTTATATGGGCAGATACATTGCTAAGAATCTTGTAGCTGCTGGTGTTGCTGACAAAGTAGAACTTCAGATTGCTTATGCAATCGGTGTTGCTAAGCCAATGTCTGTTCACGTTGATACTCACGGAACCGCTAAGATTGACGAAACCAAGATTGAAGAAATCATCAATAAGGTATTCGATCTCAGACCAGGCGCAATCATCAAGAATTTGAACCTGCGCCGCCCAATCTATCGTCAGACCGCTTCTTACGGTCACTTTGGCCGTGGCGAGCTCGATTTGCCTTGGGAAAAGCTTGATAAGGTTGAAGATGTTAAGAAGGCCGCTGGTCTTTAATTAACAAACCTTTAAGGTAAAAGTTAAACCCTGCAGACTAAAATCTGCGGGGTTTTCTTTTGGCAAAACTACACTAAAGTAGTAAATGTTAAATTCCGAGTTAAAACAAACACTATTGCTAAAATAAAATCACATTCAGTTGCCTGAATGTGATTCTGTTAGTCTTAGGCTTTAAAGATTTTGTTTATTCAGCTTTCTTTTCTTCTTCGTTTTTGGTTTCTTCTTCAGAAGCTTCTTCGTCTTCTTCCTTAGCTTCTTCTTCATCCTTACCGACATCTTCCGGACCCATCATTTCGTGTTCTGCATCTTCTTCGATACGAACACGGCGTTCCTTGTCGAGGATGAAAGCCTGGAGTGCTTCTTCTGCAGCTTCTAACTGCTTGGTCGCTTCTTCAATCTTTGTCTGGTCGTTGCTCTTTTTGGCCTGTTCAAGATTTTCTTTTGCTGTAGCAATGATTTCCTTAAGGTTGATTACTTTATTGCGAAGACCCATTGTCATTTCGTTCATTGAGTCTGCCAAGTCTTTAAGTTCGTCTTTGTGGCGCAATTTAATGAAATTTGTTAAATCGCCTTCACCGATGCCGCGAGCAACACGTTCCATACGATAAACCGGTCCCGCGATTGCGTGCGTGATTTTGATACATATGAATGCAACAATGAAGATGCTTATTAATTCTGCAATTATTACACCAGGCAACAAAGCCTGACCTAATTTGAAGCCATCTACTGGAAGCTTGTATTCTACAACAAGGTCACTTTCAAGCTTTTCAACAGAAAAAAAGTAAACCAAAGCACCAACAAAGTTTGCAACGATGATAACGATAAGTATCAAGATTGCTGTTAATCTGCTTTGGAAACCAGGTTTAATAAAATATTTTTTACGTGGTCTAATTACAGACATAAGGAATCCTCCTAAGACTTTGTACTAATTTAACATAGGTTTTAATTAGTTTCAATTATTTCTATTCATTCTTTCAATGAATTTGTTTCTGAAGCGACTTCGTTTTCTTCATCGCCATAGTAAATTTCATCTGTCTTTTCAAGTTCTTCAGTTTCTGCGAGCAGGTCCATCAACTGATTTTCAACCTGTTGCTCATTTAGAGTGGCATCTTCGGCGTCTTCCCAGTTTAATTCAGTAGATTCCTCATCAACCATAGCGTTTTCGTCCAGGAACTTTGAGTAATCGACCTGATTGTCTTTGGTGATACTGTTCCTTCTGGAATCCAATGGCTCGGAAATGCCTTCCGGGGTTCCTACAAGAAGGTCTATCTCATTCCCCGATAGCAGGTTGGCGGTAGTACCCTTTTCGGCTGCCCAGGATTGTCCACAAATCATAATAATAGTAGCTACCAATACAAATAAGAATGTTTTATACATCAGATAATTCCTAGAGAATACATAGATAATCTGTTCTATAATCTAGTAAATCGGCATTTCTTCTTTACATACTGACTTTATTTTTGTTAAATATTATGAAGAAAAGGAATAAATATGAACAACAGATACTTATTTAGATACGGTCTTACCGTTGGCAGAGAAATACGTTATAACATATCAACCTCAGGAAGCTTTAAACTGGTTGGCCCCGCTGGCGAACATACTACTCCCATAAAGATTGATATGGTTATGTGCCAGAAGGTTGAAAGCTTTGACGGCGAAAAGGGTATTGTTAGAATAACTATAGAAAAAGCTACCGCTGACTGTGATGTTCCTAAGGAAAATTTACCAGAAACAGGTAAAAGCTTTACAATGGAAATGGACCAGCTTGGTAACTGCAGATGGATTGATGGAAAAGCCAGTTGGGCCGGAGCAGAACACACTATGATGATTTTCCCCGAACCTGAGGTTGAAATCGGCAGTACCTGGGTTCAGAAGATGGAAGAAGCTTCGGGGTCTGGTGTTCCTTTTTATAATAGATACAGACTTAACGGTCGTGACCGCCGTAATACCGATTTAATAAATTTTGCCTCAGAAGTCTATTCTGGACATCCGGATGATCCGAAAAGTCGCAGCTTAGGCAAAGGAAGCTTTACCTTCAACTTGGTAGACCAGTGGATACAAGACTCTGATGTAAGAATTAAGTATGAATATCTTATCCCAGTTCCAGACAGGCCAGGTGTTCTATTAAAAGCTAAAACAGTTTTGAACGTAGATATGGAGCGTATAATAGAATAAATTATAACGTCCTAAGTCCGCTAAACTATCTCTAATCCCTAACCCCGCTGTCCGAGAATCGGACAGCATATTATTTTTTCTTAATGCTTCTTAAGCTTAAACTCGTAAATACTAATGACTTTTACAAATAATCCGGCAATCGCAAAATAAATTAAAGCTGTGACAATTAATGGGAAAAATGCTTCGTAGGTTCTACTTCTGACAATATCACTCATTTTTGTCAAATCCAGTATTGCAATATAGCCAACTATCGCTGTTGATTTTAGCATGTTTACTAAAGTGCCTCTATAAACAGGTAAAATCTGCCTTATTACTTGTGGAAATATAATTTTGATAAATGCTTCTGTATTTGTTAAACCTAGTGATAATGCAGCTTCTTTCTGTCCTTTAGGAATGCTTTCGATGCTTGTTCGCAACATTTCGCCCACGTATGTGGAAAAGTCTAAGGAAAATGTTAATATTGCAATCCAGACAGGGTCGAATTTGGCTTTTGCAAAAACTACATAATAAAACATCATAAGTATAATGAGGGTAGGGGTTCCTTGAATAATAGTTATATAAAGTTCACCAAGCTTTTTTAACCATTTCCTTTTAGAACTTCTTATAAGCCAGACTGGAAAAGCTAATATGGTTCCGAAAAATGCAGCACCTAAGGTTATTTCTATTGTGGTTATCATACCATGATAAAATAACTTCCATCTATCTTCCTTGATGAATGTTTTGTAAATAGAATTTTTTAAATCCTCGAAAAAGGAATAATTATCAGGCTTTGTGTTTATTTTTGAATCTGGGGTGGTTGTCTGAAAGGCATAATCTTCCGTTCTTATTAGCACAGCAATAGGGCAATCAATATAGCCTTCAGTGAATAGGACTACTTCCTCTCTTTCCGGAGTAGCATCCATTTGTGCAATGGCAACGTCCAGAATACCAGTTGAGGCTCCTGGTAACAAAGACATATAGCCCATTGGACGTAAATCTATATTGGTATTTAAAAACAAGGCTAAACGTTTTGTGAATTCCACGTCAAATCCCAATGGAGTTTGATTTTCACCATAATAACCAAAAGGCTCATATTCGTTATTTATACCGACGGTAATGGTTCCTATTGGATTCTGCGGCGCTGGTATATCAGGCATTTTGCCTTCTTTTTTCAATACCCAGCGTTTATACATATCATCACGGGTTCCATCAGTTTTTATTTGTCTGATAAAAACGTTAATTTTTTCAGCCAATTCTACTTTGTTTTTGGGCAGACATATTGAAATTTCACAATCTCTGATAGTATCTGGCAGAATCATTACGTCTTTTCTGTCTGCTGTTGCAAAATCTAACCAGGTTTTATCGTAAACCATTGCGTCGACTTTGCCGGTTGTCAATGCCAATACTATATCTGCTGGATATGAATACTCTTTAAAATTAGCATTACACAAAGCCTCTTGGGCTGGTCTAATTACAGCACCTCCTGTTTCCAGGCCAATAAAATGCTGAGGACTGTTTAAATCCTTGTAGCTTGTTATTTTATCTGTAATTTTTGCTGAGACCGGGTTGATAAGTAATACAAATAAAATGGCTAATATTGAGGTTAAAATCTTTTTGTTCATATTATTTTACCCTCGCAATTAGTTCTGATTTGTTGTTTTCAATTTTAAAAGACAATTTAATATACTTTGAGGTATTTTCTTGTAATTCTGCAAAAGGATTATTGGCGTTATTCCAGGTTAAATGCAGATCTACCGACCTGTCTTCTCTAGAAATAGTCACTTCCATAATAAAATCATTTACAGAAATTAGCAATTTTTGAGCAAATTCTTCTGATATGTACTTGAGATTTGCAATGGTTTCAGACTCTACCATATGTCTTGCGGCAAATTCTTCAAGACGGCTATGCAATTCAATTATATCGAAGTCTTCATTGGTTATTTTAAAATCGATTATATTTTTCTGGGAAACAAAAGCTTTTGTTCTTGGTCGCTTTGGATTTTCAAAAATATCTTGCGGTGAACCACTTTCGTATATTTCACCTTCATCCATGTAAAAAATCTTTGTTGATACTTCCTTGGCAAAACGCATTTCATGGGTGACAACCAGCATAGTTATTCCTGTTTCTGCCAGTTTTTTCATAACAGTCAGGACTTCTCCAACCATTGTTGGATCAAGTGCGCTTGTTGGCTCGTCAAAAAGCACTATGGAGGGTTCCATGGCTAAGGTTCTCGCTATTGCAACTCTTTGCTGCTGACCACCAGAAAGTTCGGCTGGAAAGGCATTGGCTTTATTAGCTAATCCTACTTGCTTTAGTAATTCCATTCCCCTTTTTTCTGCTATTTCTTTTGTAATTTTCTTTTTGAAGCATGGTGCGAAGGTTATGTTGTCTAAGACCGATAAATGCGGAAATAGATTGAATTGCTGGAAAACCATTCCCATTTTTTGTCTTACAGCGGATATATCAGTATTGGGGTCTAGAATATTCTTCCCGTCAACAATGATTTCGCCTTCGTCAGGTGTTTCCAAAAGATTAAGGCAGCGTAGAAAAGTGCTTTTGCCTGTTCCCGATGGACCAATAATAGAAACAATGTCTCCATCGTTCACCACAGCATTTATGTCTTTAAGGACCTGAACTTTTCCAAAAGCCTTCTTTAAATTTTTTATAACTATCATTACTAATATTACCTGCTGAAGCTTTCACTTTTTTCGGTAATTATACCACTCCCTGCAAGTGAAGTCTTGAGATTCTTGAAGTTGCAAAAAGCGCATAGATGAACTGGTTAAAAAGGATTACAGCAAACAGATAAATAATGCAATGCCGACATGCAGCGCAATTTCAACGGTTCTTATGTTTATTCCAAATGAAGGCAGTTACGTTCTCGCTATGGAATCTGATAAGAATTTGGCAAATGATGCTTTTACAAAAGCCAAGAGAGCTTTAAATGAAGGTCCTGACAACATCGTAAAAAGACTGGATGAGTTAAAGACCCTCGGTGTAAACGTTAAAAAAGAAATCGATTGCAAACTCCGCGAATAAGCCCATTTGAGCGAATTGAACTAAGCCTCCTATAGCCAAGCCTCGTTTTTCTATAGGAGGCTTTTGCCAATTTTAGCGCTATCACAATCTGCGAAGATATAACTTTATGAAAACCTCATTTTTTAATATCTGCAATAAGCTGCTGATTATATTGGTTGGCAAAAGATGCAAAAATAGTTATAATTTAGATAAATTTATTAAGGAGGCGATTTTATGAAAGCTAGTAATGGTATTCAAATTAATCCTGTTGCGGCCTCCGTTTTTAAAGAAGTTTGCCAAAATGCTGAAAAATTAATAGGCAAAAAATTAAATGAGATTTATTTGTATGGTTCATATGCAAGAGGTGACTACAATCAATGGTCAGACATTGATATATTGATTACCATTGATTGTGAAAATGAAGAAATAGACAATTTTTTTGACGATATGTCTGAGTTAGCTAGTGAATTAAGTTTAAAACATGATATCACTGTATCTATTACCATGAAATCCTCAGCGCATTTTATGAGATATGCTGATGTTTTACCTTATTATGCTAATGTCATCAAAGAAGGTATAAAATACTGTGCAGCCTGAGAACAAAAAACAATTATCAATAGTAAGATTTGAACATGCTCAGGAATGTTTGAATACAGCGAGAAATCTTATTGAACTAGGAGATTTTAAAACAGCAGCCAATCGTTCTTATTATGCTGTTTTTCATTCTATGCGTGCAGTATTGGCTTTCGATGGTATTGATATGAAACATCATAGTGGTATTATTGCTGAGTTTCGGAGACGTTACATAAAAACTGGAATTTTTGAAACGAAGCTTTCAGGTTATATTACAAAACTATTTACTGTTCGAAATGACAGCGATTATGACGATTTTTATGTTGTTTCAAAAGATAGAGTATTAGAACAGGTTGAAATGGCAGATTATTTTCTTGATTCTATAGATTCATATTTAAAAAACAAAAACTAAGTTATTACTATGATACTGTGGATTTGATACTTGCGTAACTTTGTAAAATATTGGTTTTTGTTTTTTTCTTAAAACAATATCTGCAACTTCTTGATATCTTGTTTTGGCGTTGTCTATGTCTTGAAGGTTTTTTCTGCTTTCGCTTTCACCGAGGCATAAAAAGCTGTTACTGTCTATTTTTGACACAATCGTTGCCAGCGAAGATATTTCTATATAATATAATTCGATTTAAAATTCCTAAAATTTTTGCAAAATGTCGCCTGCTGGGTGACATTTTGCTTTAAGAATTCTGTTATACTGATTACTGAGAACAGCAAATATTATTAATTTTAGAATAACCAGTAAAATTTATCCATTGAGTTGCTGTTAAAGAAATAAGCATCTTTAAAGACATTCTATGACTTGCATAGAAATTGTTATGTGCTTATAATTTAGATGTAAGGAGTCCGCTCAATGGGTCAGAAAGATATAGCCCAGAAGAATTATTTGTCACCTGAGCAGGTAAAACTGTTTAAAAGCGACTTCGGAATAATTGCTGATTATTTCGTTCAGACAAGAGCAAACAAAGATTATGTTCCTTCAGAAGAAACAATAACCCATGTCTCAGAATTCTTGCAGTTAATGCGAGTTCTCACAGGTGATGACAGATTCACACCTGATACAAATTTAATACAATCGAAAGGGAAATCTGTGACCATGTGTTAAGTTTTAGATAAAGCAGAAAATAGAGGCAGAATAAAAACCTTGTATGAATTAGTAAAAGATGGCATCGTGACTTTGCAACAGGCAGCAGAACGAATGGGAATGACCGAATCAAAGTTTAAAGCAGCCGTTAAAAAATTGGCCACAGATTAAAGGAAGGAAAATCTGAGAAAAGCCAAAGCATTGGTCAAAGTCGGCACTTCAAAAGAAGTAGTTGCAGAAATAATGGAAGTAGACATAGATTTGCTGTAATCTTTTTTGTAGCAACAACTCAATTTGTGAAAGTAAAACCCTCTAAGATTTTTCAAACTTGGAGGGCTTTGTTTTTTCAGATTAAAAGGATAAATAATCCGAAGTTAAGTCTAACTGTTCAAATTAATACCGTTTAGGGGTGAATTCTTTAGGGTCCTCTCAGAATATATATATGGTATTTTTATAATTTATAAACACTTAGAGTTATTTGTAATCAAGAGTTTTTTATTTTGAATAATTACAAATCGGGCTTGCTGCCGTATTTGTTATTTCCTTCATCGCCTGGTTTAAGAAAGACGACTAAATTGAAAAATGGAACAAGCATAAACCAACCAGAAATATTTATATCGTGAAACCTTCTACATGTTATTGCAATTGAAGGTCTGAGTAATAATAAGGAGATGATTAAATATGGCAGCAAAAACAATAAATATATTGCAGCTCCATTGCTTGAATCATTTGATATTACGCCTACTATTGTGCCTACTAACATTATAAATATTATATAAAACATTTGTATTAATGACATGAATCCCATAACGCACCAATACTCTTTTAAACTTGTTCTACCCATAAAATCGCCATTCCAAAAGCGTTTTAAACTGACTTTTAAATAATCAATGAATGAATTGGTTCGAACCTGGGTTTCTATTGCATTCGTAGATACAATTGTAGGGTTGTTGCTTTGGGGTGTTGATACAACAGGATTAGTAGATTCTGACTGATTTTGTAAATTGTTTTGTTTAATAGAATTACCACATTTACTGCAAAAAAGAGAATCTTCGTTTAATTGGTTGCCACATTTTTCACAAAAACTCATTTTATACTCCTTTAAATTTAATATTTAATTTTGAAAATCATCTGAAAAATCATTAAAACCAGTCCAAGAAACAATTCTTTTAAAACTGTCAAAGGTAATTTGATCTTTTGATGTGTAGGTCCAGGTGTTTTGTGATTTTGTTGCTGGTTCACCAAAATGTGCAAAGGCTAGAAAGCAACTTGAACCTTTTTTTATTTTTGAGGTGAGGTCAAATAAAGCAACATCTTTCTTTTTTATGTAACAGCATTTGGAGTCTTTGATTCCATGTATTTCCGGATTAATTTTGTAATATTCACCTTTTTCTTCTAGTAAATATACCTTATCTCCTGGATATAACATGAAATTGCTAGAATTATTACTAGAATTAATGGTGGAATATAGCATGGCTCCTGGTATTCTGTCGCTACCACCTGTGATTATGCCATATTTTTTATTGCCTAAAAATTCTTTATTAAATGTTTCTTTGGCATTATTAATATCATCTATTAACCAATGATTAGCTGATTTAATTAGTTTTATTATAATGTTGTTGTCATCTTTTTGTTTTTGTTGTTTATCCCAAAATCTTTCTATTTCAACGGTAGCATTTTTATCGTCTATTTTTGAAGTGATGATGTTCCATACCTCAGGATTGTCTTGTCCGCAAGTTATTGGATTATAGCCAATATCTGCATATTCAAGCAAGCGAAGCATTTGTTTTGTTCGAGGAACAACGCAATGTTCAGTCATTGTCCAGAAAGCAAAGTAACCACTGTAGCGAGTAAGTTCATATATCAACAGGTTGCTGTAAAATTCCTGTACAACTTTTGCAACTTTAATTTCTTCTTCGCTAGGTTTTTGAAGATCAATTGTTATTTGATACTTATTGGCGTTTGCAAGCCTTTCTTTGGCTAATTCGATTTCATTATTTTTAGCAATTTCTTTGTTATTTAAATCATTTGTATACCAAGCAAGAGTTAAAGCATCTCCTCCGACAATTTTAAGTTCTATGGCCTCTATATATTTGCCTAATAAACCAGTTGCTATTTTCCCTTTCAATAATGCTCCAAAATGCTTGGTAAGGTCTGCATTATTTAGCAATGATAATCTGGTTTCTCTGTCTAATTTGCTAGTATCAACAGATATGCTTTTATAGCTACCTACAGTACTAGTCAACAGAATGGCATCTTCTTCTAGTGGATTAACAACTGCATAGGCTTCTGTTTCAATAAGTGTATTATCTTTCATATTATCAATATCTAATAGTAAGTCATTTATGCTGATTCTGTTTGATTTTTTATTGTTTTTTGATGCTTCATCGTATTCTTTAATTGCGTTTTTATATGCTTCTGTTTCTTTGATTGTTATTATTATTCTATCTTTTTGGAGATTCTGAGAATTTTGTGTGGTTTGCGCGCTTTGTGGGGTTGAAGAGATAGTAGAAGCTTTCTTATTTTTGTCTATAAGTGAACCAAAGAATGCCATTGATAGAATAAGAAGCACAATGGCTAGGCACCCTGTTGAGCATGATGTGTGCTTTTGCGGTTTTGAGGAAATTTGGGTATTTTGCTGGTTAATGCTTTGAGAATTGTTTGAAACTGGATTGCCACAACCAGAGCAAAAGGTTGCATCATCTGATATTTCTTTTCCGCATTTTTGACAGAACATATTTTTCTCCTATTGTTTTATAAACTAAGTGTTGTTGATGGATTATTGTTTTTGAAGTTTAGAAACCGAAAAACTATCCTATTGTTTTCTTCCACAAGGCTGTAGTGGTGTCATATTCGTTATCGTGGAAGTTTTCTTTTATTACTTCTATGCCTAGAACCGCCGCATTTTTTGATAATATTTTTCCGAATTGCTGATTAAATGAAATATGAAGTTTTTTGTCTTTGGCGTTTTGGTTTTTACAGTAATCACCTTGATATTCTTTTATAATATCTATTGTGGAAAATGTTTCTTTATTTATTGAACTTATGGCTTGCTTTAGTTCTTTTGTGTAAATATTTATAACATCTAATATTCTTTCGCTGTTGTCCATACTATATTGTCTCCTTCCTTAGTTGAAAACGTTGAATTATCTCAGGCTCTAACAAGCCATTTGCAATTCAGTTTGATAGGCATGTTTCATATAAATAATTTGAGTATGTTTATGGCTATTTCATTTGGTTAAATTGATTCCAATGACAAATATAATAAGCCACAAAAGATATGTCAACCAATTTATTTGGTCATTGCGTCGAAAGTATGTTGTAAAATTTGTCATGGAGCAATTTGGCATGATAGATGAAAACTTTATACAACAAAGAATTTTGAAATTGGTTGCCGATAGTGGTGAATCAGAACGAAGCTTCAGTTCCAAAATGGGGAGAAGTCACAGCTATTTGGGAAATATTACCTCTGGAAGGGCCTTACCTTCAATGACTGATTTTTTAGAAATATGCCGTCTACTTAACGTGGCTCCAAAAGATTTTTTCGATGAAGAAAATCAGCAACCAACATACAGAGAAAGTTTGTTTGAAGATTTAATGCATCTTAGTAGTAAGGACGTTGTACTTATCAAATCTATTATAGAACGTCTTAGAAGACAATAAATGATTGCCTGATATTAATGAAAGCTTTTGAGAAATTAAATATTTGAGTTGCAAAATTTCGAAGAAACGCACAAAATTAGAAAAATAAATCTTGAAGAAACGCACAAATTCTGTATAATTAATCTTGAAGAAACGCACATTTGTTTGGTATAATAGGCTTGTATTGCGGAGATGGACTATGTATTTCAAGAGAAAAGTATACGATAAACTCCTTGAATGGAAAAATAATTATGCAGATCATTATGCTGTTATGCTTGAAGGAGCAAGACGAGTTGGAAAATCCACTATAGCTAGAAACTTTTCCGAAAAAGAATATAAGTCGTATATTATGCTGGATTTTTCTAAGATTACAGATAATATTCGGAACATATTTGACGATATTGGCAATCTAAATATGTTTTTTTTAAGATTACAAGCAGAAACTGGGGTTAAGCTTTTTGAACATGAATCTATTGTTATATTTGATGAGGTTCAATTATTCCCTAAGGCCAGACAGGCTATCAAGCATCTTGTAGCAGATGGCAGGTATCATTATCTTGAAACAGGTTCACTGATATCTATAAAGAAAAATGTGAAAGATATTCTTATTCCGTCGGAAGAAATGAAAATAGAGGTATTTCCGATGGATTACGAAGAGTTTTGTCTGGCAACAAATAATAATTACGATATATTAAAAGAAATTGCTGGGTCTGACAAAGGTATAGGTCAGAATACTAATCGTAAACTAATGAGAGATTTAAGAATATATATGGCTGTGGGGGGTATGCCACAGGCTGTAGATGCTTATGTCAGAGGGGATAGCTTTTCCGGGATTGATAATGTAAAGAGGCAAATCATTCGTTTGTATGAAGAAGACTTTAAAAAAATAGATCCATCTGGTCGTATGTCGGCTTTGTTCCATTCTATACCAGCCCAATTAGCGAGAGATACTAGAAAATATAGAATATCAACAGCTATCGGGAAGAGGAATAATACTAAAGCTGAAGAGATGCTGTTTGATTTAATTGATTCTAAGACTGTGACGCCATGCTTTAATTGTTTGAATCCTGGGGCTAGTCTGACAATGGCAAAGGATTTTGATAGTTATAAATTATATATTTCTGATACCGGTTTGTTTGTAACTCTTATGTTTATTGATAGACCAGCGGCAGAAAATGATGTGTATGCTAAGCTACTGTCTGATAAATTGCCCGCAAATTTGGGATATCTCTTTGAAAATCTTGTCGCGCAGATAATTACAGCTTCAGGAAGGGAATTGTTTTATCACACATGGGAAAAGAAAGACAGTACGCATTATTATGAAGTTGATTTTTTAATTTCTGAAGGTAATAAGATAAAGGTATTTGAGGTTAAATCTTCTGGAACCGGAAAACATGAATCAATTTCTGAATTTAATAAGAAATATTCAAAGTATATTTTGAGGTCTTATTTATTGTCACAGAAGGATATAGGTAAAGATGGTGCATTGTTCCTGAAACCATTATATTTGGCTCCTTTTTGTATTTGACCTTGCACTGAATAAACTCTTTTTATATATAGCCAGAAATTAAAAATTCCTGGCTTTTTTTCTAACTGTTCAAAAATAATACAGTTTTGGGGTGAAAACTTTAGGGGCTTCTCAGAATATATATATGTGAAAAATTTTATGAAAAGTAAAATTTTTCCGACCCTTTTTCAGATTCGTGTAT
>JAZUDR010000136.1:0-10030 GCA_045639725.1 Candidatus Avigastranaerophilus sp.
ATCATCAGAAACAGATGGGTTAATTGAAACCATTAAAGGTAGTGGTGCTACCGTTACGCCCTGTTACTACTGGAAAGACGGCTATAAACAAGGCACTACAACTGATTGGACTGATTGGGACACCAGCATTTGGAATATCCCGTCAACTGTTCCTTGTCTGCCCACCCTTCGCATGGAACAGGAACCACCTTCAAAGGAATGGTATAAGAAAAGTGGTGGGCTTGTACCTCCAAAAGAGCCACAAATGAAAGACCAGTAATTCTATAACCAAAATAACCAGAACCCCATCTGACTAGTGGAAATATATTTACTGTGATATTCAATATACACGCTCAACAATCGACGATAACATCATGGGTGATATAAAAAGTTACCCCTAAGGTATTATCGTTGTATGGTGGGGCTGGGAATTGTTTTTTTTGCTAATGAAAAAGCATTAATATTTTTATGACCAAGTATTAGTATTCTGTCTGTAATATTTTTCCGTTGTTTTTTTCGTTTAGATATAGGTCGTATACATACCAGGGGCTTTCTCTATACAAACCGGTTTTGTAATCAGATAGCTTAGAGAAGGTAGCAGATGAATAAAACTCTTTCATCAAATCTTCAAATGGTTTACCGGTTTCTTTTGCTTCGAAGCATATGATTTCTTTTGTTGCTTGAGTTCCGAAATTCTTAATATGTAGATTGTCTAATGTCAGAATGTTGTTTGGAATTTCAAAAGATGAAATTATTGGACTGCCTTCATATATGGCTGAAATCCTTCTAGCCATTGCTATTGCCTGACTTTTTATTGGAGTTAGGTAAAATCCTTGCCCAAAATCTTTTTATGGTTTGCATTTTGATAGGTCAATATCTATAACTTCAACATTAGAGTCATGATAAAGGATCATGTTAAGTTACCGCCGTGTTTTTTGCAAACAGTTATCAGGTCTTCCACTGCTTCTTCTAATGAAAGTGTATGCTCAATTTCATAATGAGTCTTTAAAAATGCTATGCCTTTAAACTTATATAAATATGCGTATGCTTCGCTAAGTGAAAAAGAAAATCTTTCACTAAATTCACTTACGCAAGCTATTATATATTCGATTAAGTTTCTTTGTTCCTGTTCAGACATAAGTTACTTCGACTATATTATAAATTATAAAAAAATATTTGTGAAGCAGCAAATAAATTCATTGGTGCCAACTCTTCAGACTAGTGATGAATACTCGAATTCATTAAATTGCTTTTTAGGTGATTGTTGCTTATAATTTATATATAAGGAAGGAAAGCCAAGTGGCTATGTAAGCGATCAGGCTGTAGGTTATGTTTTTGAAAACTCAATTGACGACATTCTCACTGCTGACCAGTTTCAGAAGGCATGTAAAAAAAGTATTAAATACGTATTTTGAAGGGGAAAAAGTGTATTCTGCCAATAAAGAATAGTTTTTATCAATAATTTGAATTGCAACCAAGGATATCATAATATAATTGAGAATATAAAACACTAAAAACTAATATGGAGCATCATTTTCTATGAATGAAGAAATCTGGTATTGCACTGAATGTGGGCGAAAATATACGCATGGAAAATACTGCACATATTGCGGAATACTTCGCCATGATTTAAGAAAAGATATTGTCATAGAAGCAGTTCGTGACAGTGTCTGCATGGGGGATGACTGCATGGCACCTCATCTTGAAGAGTTTTCATGCAAGGGAGATACTATGTTGTCTGATTTTATGGCTCTTCTGAAGGATTATGTACCCGCCATGAAAAATGTGTTCTGGGAAGTTCTATGTGATGAAGATTGTCTGGGCCGTCTGGTTTCTGACGATAAAGGAAAATATAAAATAGAGTTGGATTTTCCAGATGTAAAAATATCAGAATTACCAAGCAAAGAAATATACTGCAGATACAACCCCTGATACTCAGATTTACGGTAAAGCATTTTAGTATTATAATGTACGTTTAAATTATGATTCAGGAAAAACAGGTGGCTTGTTATGGAAGAAGTTATTGACGTTGCCGAACAAAACACTACAGAGGTTCGTAAAGTAACTATCTATGGACTAATTCTCAATGCTGTTCTAACCGTTTTAAAAATTATTATCGGTTATTTAGGCAACAGTTCTTCAGTTATCGCTGACGGTGTTCATAGCCTGTCTGACTGCTCAACGGATATAGCTGTCATAATCGGTGTAAAATATTGGAACAAAGCTCCTGACGATGATCACCCATATGGCCATCGCAGAATTGAAGCTATGATATCAACCTTTATAGGCTTAGCTCTGGCTACAGTCGGCATTTTTCTGATTTATGGCGCCATAGTAAAGCTTCACAACAAAGAATATATGATTCCGGAATGGACAACCTTCTGGATTGCGATTATTTCCATATTAGCGAAAGAAATTCTGTATCGTTGGACAGTAAAGAAGGCTGATTCTCTGAAATCGACAGCATTAAAGGCCAACGCATGGCACCATAGAAGCGATGCCATTTCCTCTATACCAGTAGCACTGGCTATCGGTGTCACGAAGTATGACCCAAGCTGGGCAATGCTAGACCCGATTGCTTCAGTAGGAGTAAGCTTCTTTATTCTACAGGCTGCTTATATGATTGCCCAACCGTCTCTTTATGAACTCGCCGATGCAGGGGCCAGTGAAGCCGCTCTTGAAAAGATTAAGGGAATTGTCACTTCGGTTGAAGGTGTGCAATCAGTGCATTGTATACGTTCCAGATACCATGGCAACGGTCTGCACGTCGATTTGCATATTCAAGTGAATCCCAATATTACGGTTAAAGAAGGCCACGCCATTGCTGGTCATGCCAAGCGCCATCTGCTGGAAGACGGACCAGAGATAGTAGACGTGCTTGTCCACCTCGAACCTGGAGAAGACAAATAACCGCTATTCATCGCAGTTATGGACTAACAATAATTATAGTAAACTTTTGTTGAAAATAAGAGTATAAATATTAGATAGAGATTCTTATACGGAGAATGATTAATGATTAAGAAAATAGCTTGTCTTGGACTTTGTGTGTTTTTGCCTTCCACAATTGCTCTTGCCGATAATCCGTTTGATGATAGTTCTGTAGTTGTTAATAAGGGAACTAGCCTGGTTGACAGTGCAAATGCTGCAAAGGTAGATACTACTGAAAGCAATGGTAATAAAACCACTACCAGTGCTTCTCAAACCTCACAGTACACCGTTGTTCTTGGCGACTGTCTGAGCGCAATAGCCCGCAATCTCCTTGGTGATGAATGCAGATGGCCAGAAATCGTCGAATTGAACAAAGACAGATATCCTTCTCTGATAAGCAATCCTCATATGATTGAAGTTGGCTGGGTTCTGACTATTCCAGGTGGCAGTTCTTCAAGCTCCTCCGGTTCTACTGAAGCATCTGATTCTACAGACTCAACAACAGGCAGCTCTTCAACCGGTAATACTTCAAGTTCAACTCCTTCTACCTTGGGTCACACTCAGGCTAAGGAATTCTACGAACTTGGTGACAGAGCCTACAACGAATGGCAGGAATATAACGAAAGCTGTGCCAGAGCCGAATGGATTAGAAAGGTTGGCGCAATTGTTAAGAATACCAACACTTTCGGTATGAAAAAATCATTGATTATTGCACAGATTATCAATGAAAGCGGTTGGATGAGCACACATGCTTCCTCTTTGTCTAACTTCAACAATGTATTGGGCATCAATACTGATATGGGAAGAATTAAACCGTCTATGCAGACTTCAACCTGGTCTAAGAAACAGACATCAGGCAATAACAATGTTACTCAGTGGAGCTCTGATGGTTCACACATCGTTGGAACCTACGAATCTATGAGACATTATGACAGCATTGAAGAATGTATTGAAGACTATGCTGAAGTTATGTCCCTGTATCATCCAGAATGCAAAGGCAATAACAACATCGAAGCTTACCGCAGCTTCCTTGAAGGTTACACCCCAAATCCAAACGCCAGCACTACTGATAAATACAAAAATATTATCAAAAAGTATAATCTGGAACGATTTGACGAATAATATGAGAAATTAAGAAACCTTTTTTCATATAATATAATCCCTAAAATTTTTAACGGCTCAGATAGTTTAAATACCCTGAGCCGTTTATTTATGGCAAAGATTCTTTATAAACTCTCTTTTATGGTGTAAAATATATGAACTTTTCATATAAGGTAGGTTTATATGGCTAATGCAATTCTAATGGCTTCTGGAATGGGCACAAGAATGGCCCCACTTACAATCACAAAACCTAAACCACTGATTGAGGTAAACGGTAAGCCAATGATAGAAACCATTATCGAAGCTTTGGAAAATATCCAGATTGATAATATTTATGTGGTTGTTGGCTATCTTGCTGAGCAATTCAATTATCTTCCTGATAAATATAAAAATGTAGTTCTAGTTAAAAATCCTGATTATAAAAAGGTTAACAACATTTCATCTATTTATTATGCTGCACAGCATCTGAAAGAAAATGACTGCTATATTTGCGAATCTGACCTGTATGTTTCCGACAAAGATATATTAAATCGGGTTCTCACTGATTCTGGCTATTTCGGGAAAATGAAGAAGGGCTTTTCTGATGACTGGGTCTTTGATCTTGATAAACATGGCTATATTTCCCGCGTAGGCATGAAGGGTCATGATTGCTACAATATGGTTGGTTTATCATATTTTACTAAAGAAGATGCTGCTATTCTAGCTGCTGTAATTCAGGAAGCATATGGCAAGAACGGTTATGAAGCATTGTTCTGGGACGATGTTGTCAATAATAATCTTGATAAACTGAAACTTAGGATTCACCCGGTTCAGGATAATCAAATTATTGAAATAGATACTGTCGAAGAACTGAATAAGGTTAATCAAGAAATTCTAAATGGAAACAGATAAATCGTTGGAAGCCTGACTATATGCCTTTGAAAAATAAAGAAGCTTTTATGCGGTATTTGCAGAATCAATAACGGAGAAATATGCTATTAATCGCAGCGCATTGTAAATAAATATGAAAATAATAGTTGTAACTTTATTATTGTTATTTTGCATAAAGCCAGCCTATGCTTATGTAGACCCGGGCACTGGCAGTATGCTATTTTCAATAGTTCTGAGCATAAGCAGTATTTTATTCTTTGTTGCTGTTTCCATGTATGAAAAGATAAAGCTATATTTTTTTCGTGATAAAACTGCTATGAAAAGCAATTATCCTATAGTTATATATACTGAGGATAAAAGATATTTTCACGTTTTCAATGATATTATTGATGAGTTTGAAACCCGACAGTATCCGCTGATGGTGTTTGTTGCAGACAATGACGACCCTTTCTTGCAAAAAGAATATAAATTCGTGAAGGTTGAAAATATTGGAAAGGGCAATAAAGCTTTTTCAAAACTGGCTTTCATGTCTGCAGACGTGTGCTTGATGACTACACCAGGGCTGGATGTATATCATCTTCGAAGATCAAAATACGTAAAGCATTATTCTCATATTTTCCACTGTCTTGATGAAGGAACTGCTTACAGACTTTTTGGTTTGGATTATTATGATTCTGTTATGCTGAATTTTGAAGGCTCTAAGCAGAATATTCGTGAATTAGAACAGAAAAGAAACTTGCCATCAAAAGAGCTTGTTGTGATTGGCTCACCTTTTATGGATTCAATGGCTAAGGTTGTTCCTGAGAACGTAAATGGCAAAAAGACTACTGTATTATTGGCTCCTTCATGGGGAGAAAGTGCTATTCTTGCTAACTATGGTGAACTGCTTATACAAAAGCTTTCTTTAACCAAGTTTAATACTATTATCAGACCTCATCCACAAAGCCTTGTGTCTGAAAAACAGCTTATAGACAGATTGCAGGAAAAATTCTCAGACTGCGAAAATATTAAGTGGGATTTTTCCAATAATAATTTGCAGACTATGGCTTCTGCAGATGTTCTTATAACAGATTTTTCCAGTATTATTTATGAATTTTTATTTTTATTTAACAAACCCTGTATTTATTCTTTAAGCTCATATAATAGGGAAATATATGATTTGAGCGACTTAGAAAACGGAACCTACAGAGATAGTATTCTCGAAAGAATAGGTAAGGAATTGACTCTGGATAATATTGAAAATATTGAAGAATTAATTAATTCATTGGTAAAAAATAACAATTCCTCAGATGAAATATTAAGAATTAAAAATGAGTTCTGGCAGGAACAGAATAAAGGTGCCAAAAACGTTGTGGATTTCCTGATTAACAAACAGAATGAGCTGGTAAATAAAAATGACAATATTATTTAATATAATTATTGCGCCATTAGAATATTTTATAGAAAGCTTGTTTTCGGCTTTTTATAATGTTCTTGGCTTTGATATTTTTTCAACGGTTTTATTTATTAGCTTTTTTGTGACTATGCTTTGCTTGCCGCTATACTACAGGGCTGATAGGATTCATGAGGAAGAAGAGGCAAAGCGCGCTGAAATGAAGCCTTATATTGAAAAAATAAAAAGAAATTTCAAGGGCGATGAACGGTTCTTCATGATGAAAACCTTGTATCGACAGCATAATTACAATCCTGTAATGGCTCTTCGTAATTCTATCAGTCTGTTGCTGCAGATTCCTTTCTTTATTGCCGCATACCATTTCTTTTCAACTCAGACATGGCTAAGTGGTCAGGCTTGTGCATTTTTGAGTGATTTATCAAAGCCTGATATGATTCTTGGCATTGGCGGATTTAAGCTTAATGTCCTGCCAATTCTTATGACAATAATTAATATAATTTCCTGCGAAATATATTTGAAGGCAGATAGTGTTAAAGCAAGAATACAGCCTTATTGTCTGGCATTGTTTTTTCTGATTGTTCTGTATGATTCGCCTTCTATTCTTGTTTTGTATTGGACCTTAAACAATTTTTTCTATTTGCTTAAGAATAAATTCATGGATAATAATCATCCGGAAAAATTCGCTTATAGATTGTCTTTGGTAATGCTTACATTTGGTCTGGCTGCTTATATAATTGGCAATCTTGGCATCTATGAGGATTTTGGTATCTTTCTGGGAAAAGCAGCGCTTTTGATTATTGCTGCTATTGCTATTGTTTTCTTGTTAAAATATTTGTTTAAAAAAGCTGTTGGTATGAAAAGTATATTGATTGTGAGCGAGAATTCACCAGCAGTTAGTGTCTTTTATGCTTGTTGCCTTGGCTTAGTGCTTTTGCAGGGGTTGATAATTCCATTAGGAGTAATAAACACAGACCATCATGCATATATTATTGAACTTGGCAGTTCTGATGCCGTTTTTGGCCTTGCTCTGAATAATATTTATGTTCTGACTGGCTTTTATTTCTTCTGGGGAACTGTGTTATTTACTCTTCTGCGTAGGTCCCACAGATGCTATCTGTCTATTCTGATTGTTTCTGTTTATTTGTTTGGTTTATATAATTATATGACCATAGGTAGCAATGTGGGGACTATCAGTTATGATTTGGTTTTTGATAATATCAAATCCCTGAGTGTTCTTTGTGGTAGTGCTTTTATACAGTTTCTGAACATAATTGTGTTATTTTTGATATCAGGTGGCGTCTGGTATGCTTATCGGAAAAACGTTATCAGGCAGTTGTTCTGTATTATTGCTGTTCTGCTTATATCGGAAATAACTATTGGCTCTATTTATGTAAAAAGGCTGATTAGCGGTATTGAATCCGTGAAAAGCATGGAAAATCAGACTTCTGCTTCTGGAGGACTTACTAGAAAGATTCATTTGTCTAAGTCAGGAAAAAACGTGATTGTAATTTTTCTGGACCGTTTTTTCAGTGGTTATTTGCCTGTTATTTTGGAAGAAAAACCAGAATTAAAAAGTATTTTCTCGGGTTTTATTTATTATCCTAACACCGTTTCTTTTTATGCCCGTACGGTTTTGGGGTATCCACCATGCATTGGTGGTTACGAATACACACCGTTTGCCATGGAAAAAAGCAGGAAGTCCTTGTCTGAAAACTGGCTGGATGCAACAATAATGCTGCCGACCTTGTTTCATAATAATAATTATTCCTCTACTGTTGTTGATCCTGTTGGAGAGCATGATTACAACTTCTGCTTTGTGAAAGACGGTGATTTCGAAGGTTTCTACAGTCAGAGAGGACTGAAACAGATAAACCTGTTAGGAAAATATAGTTCTTTGATAGAAAGGCAAATGCTTGATGGAGGAACTATTGTAAGGAGTGTTAAAACAACTCAGAAGAAATTCTATTTTTATTCTTTTTTTAATATAACAGCAAAATTTTGCAGAGCATTTCTATATGACAATGGTGAATACCTGCTAACAAGCAAAAATATGCGCAGAAATACGTATTCCTATAAACATTCTTTTGTGGATGCCTTTGCAACCTTGTATTATCTGAATGATATTACGTGTTTTGATTCAGAAAAGGATACATTTACTCTGATTAATTCTGATTTGCCGCATAATGCAGGGTTTTTGCAGTATCCTGATTACAAAATGGCAAAGCAGGTTACCGACAGAGGAGTCAACCACTTTAATGACGAGGTTACTCATATGTTTTATCATACTGCAATGGCTTCTATGAATATGGTGGGGCAGTATATTGATTATATGAAGAAAAACGGTATTTATGATAATACAAGAATCATATTGATGGCCGACCACGGGAATATGTATATCAAATTCCCAGGATTTACGCCTTTACAGAATGAAAGAATTACCCCTATGAACCCATTATTGATGTTCAAGGATTTTGGAAATAAATCTGAAATCTCAACTGATAACTCATTTATGACAAATGCCGATGTTCCATATCTTGCTGTTAATGGTTTAATTCCAGAAGCAGTCAATCCTTTTACAGGCAAGGTATTGTCTACTGATTATAAAAAAGATGGTGTTGACATATACATGAATAATTGGTTCTGGAATCCCTCACAGTTCAAGGGAAATAATATAATATTGGAACGCGAGCCTAAAATAATGCATGTTAAGGATAATATTTTTGATGAAGCTAATTGGAAAAGCGTAGTCAGAAAGCAGTAAGCTATAATTATTATGGCTTTTATTGATGCTTAGGTATTGATATTTGGACAGTTTCGGGTATTATATAGGTGACCTCAATGAAGGATAGGATTTTATGACTGAAAATAACAGGATTACTATTGCAGTAGCAGGCACTGGTTATGTCGGAATGAGCTTGGCTACCCTTCTTTCTCAGCATAATAAAGTGTATGCAGTTGATATTATTCCTGAAAAAGTAGAAAAGATTAACAAACGCATTTCGCCTATACAAGATAAAGAAATAGAAGAATATCTGGCTACTAGGAAACTTGATTTAACAGCAACTCTTGATGCTAAGGATGCTTATTCAAAGGCTGATTTTGTTGTTATTGCCGCACCAACGAATTATGATGAAAAAAATGATGCTTTCGATACAAGTGCTGTTGAAACAGTCATAGAAACAGTAATGGCGGTCAACAAAGATGCTATTATGATTATTAAATCAACTATCCCTGTTGGTTACACTGAGGCTATCAGAAAGAAATACAATACACGAAATATTCTTTTCAGTCCTGAATTTTTGCGCGAAAGCAAAGCTCTTTATGACAATCTTTATCCAAGCAGAATTATTGTTGGTATAGACCCCTTAGATGAACGCGTTGTTAAGGCAGCTCATACTTTTGCAGGTTTATTGGCGGAAGGGGCTGTAAAGAAGGATATTGATATTCTTTATATGGGGTTCACTGAAGCGGAGGCTGTTAAACTGTTTTCTAACACTTATCTGGCTATCCGTGTAGCATACTTTAACGAACTTGATACATATGCGGAAATGAAGGGCTTGAATACCATGAATATTATCAATGGTGTCGGCCTGGATCCACGCATTGGCAGCCATTATAACAATCCTAGCTTTGGCTACGGAGGATACTGCCTGCCAAAAGATACTAAGCAGCTTCTTGCCAACTATAAGGGCATTCCGCAGAATATGATTGAAGCTGTGGTGGATGCAAATTCTACAAGAAAACGTTATATCGCAGAAC
>JAZUDR010000137.1:0-21528 GCA_045639725.1 Candidatus Avigastranaerophilus sp.
GGGGGCAACTTGTCTTCCTAAGACCGCTTGGCCTCCGACTTGCCATATAAATTACCCCCTTTCGTAAAGGGGGGTAGGGGGGATTTCTATACCAAGCTTGTTCTACTTTCCCTGCCAATAGCCAGCAGCCAGCAGCCAAGAACCAAGAACCAAGAACCAAGAACTTATTAAAACATACCTTATACTTTCTTTATATTGAATAATGCCCTGCTCCCGACTCCTGACTATCTTCCTTGCATCCTATCTTCAGTCAGCCGTGTTGCATATAATAAGGCTTCTTCCTGCCGCATTCTTTTTGCTAGTCCGTAAAGCATTCCTGCCAGAATTGTGTCTCCTGCTCCAACAGTAGTTTTTGCTTCTACCTGTTTGCCGTTTACTATATGGGCCTCAGTATTATTAACAAAGACTGAGCCCATTTTACCCATTGAGACAACACAATTCTGGGCTCCTGCTTCACAAAGCCTGCGACCAAAAATAATAGCTTGTTGAAAGGTTTTTATATCAGCATTGAAAATTTTACCAAGCTCAATATTATTAGGCTTTATTAGAAAAGGCTTGTATCTCAAGGTGTTTGTAAGTAATTCTTCTTCTGCATCTACAACAATTTTACCATGCAATTTACTCATCATATAGGCATATGAGTGATTCCCCAGGCCTTTGCAGATTGAACCTGAAAAAACAATAATTGAATCATCATCAGAATTAATTGCTTCGCAAAGCTTATCAAGATCTTCGATATTTGCCTGACAGCCGCTGCCGTTAATAGCTGTTTCTGGTTCGCATAGAAGCTTAACATTTATTCTTGAATTCCCTTTTACTTCAACCCAGCGAGTATCTATGCCCAGCTTTTTTGTTTCTGAAACTATAGTTTCTCCTATAAGACCAGCGTAAAAGCCACATATGGTGCTTTCAATTCCAAGCTCTTTCAGAACCTTGGAAACATTGATGCCTTTTCCGCCAACTTCTAAGCGTTCTGATTTGCTACGGTTAATTATGCCAGCCTGTAACTCATCAAGCTCCATATAATAGTCTAGACTTGGATTAAGAGTAACTGTATATATCATAAGAATACCTGCTATGCTATATGTGCTATAAATTTGAACATAAGCTATTTTACCATAATAATGACTTTCTAGGAAAATGCGAAATATTATTGATAATTAAAAGCAAATTTCTTAAAATAAATATATAAATTGAGCTAGAGGTATAGATATGTTAAATGTGAAGACCGCTGTTTCGTTAGATGTTTTGGCTGATGAGTTAATTGTAGATTTAAAAAACACTTGGAAATCACCTTTTGAAGCCCCTGTAGTTATTTTTGCTGAAAACAAAATAGAACAATGGTTCAAGCTGAAATGGCTCCAAAAACAACCGGTTCTGGCTAATCTTAATACCAAGCGGCTAGATAGCTTTTTATTAGAAGTGTTATCAAACGGGGATAAAACTAAGAAAATACTAAGCGGCGAAATTTTAAGAAATCTTCTCTTAGCATATCTGACTCAAAAAAATAACGAAAATAAATATAATTATGAAGTTTTGGATGCCACTGTTAAACGATACTTGGAGGACGATGGTGTTCTTAACGAATTGAGATTGTTTGATTTTACTTGTGAAATCTCTAATCTTTTTAAGGATTATGAAATAACAAGACCATCGGAATTTAAATATTCTGAAGATGAAAAAGCTGATTTTAATGGCTTTATTGAAACTTGGAAAAAAGAAAAGGATAATTCTTTCTTTAAAAATAGTGAAAATATTGCTACTGAAAATGAAGACTGGCAATATAAATTATATTGCGAAATATTTCAAAAGCCTGATTCGTTGGTTGAACTTGTAAATGGCAGATTAAAAAGTTATCAGGATGAACTTTTATCATTTTTTACTCTTCCTCAGCTTTATGAAAAATGCAGAGATTTAGTTTCTAATAAAATAGTAATTGATTATAAAAATAAATTACCAATTTATGTGTTTGGCCTCTCTGGTATAGGTCAGTTTTATCGTGTAGTCTTACAGAAACTTGCCGAAAATAATGAAATTAATTTATTTATTCAGAGCCCGGTTGAAAATATTTCTAATTTTAATAACGAAAAATGCAATAATGAATTATTAAAAAAATGGGGCAAAGCAGGAATAGAAAATATCAAGCTTTGGAAAAATAAAAAAGGCGATAATATTATTAATATCGCAAATAATTGTGAAAATAAAAATAACTGCCTTTTAAATTGTATTAAAAATGCTATTGTAAATAATACTGATAATATTTCAGAAAAAATAGAAGAAAGCTATCCAAGTATTTCTATAACCACAGCCCCTTCAAGAATAAGAGAAGTGGAAAATCTTCATTCGAATATTTGTAGATTGTTGAACGGTTCTGCTAATAATGGCAAACCTGCAAAATTCAGTGATATTCTAGTCGTTGCGCCAAATATTGAAGACTATAAAACAGCTATATTAGAAGTTTTTGCACAAGCTCAGACAAAAGCTGAAGAAGAACGGGACAGCAAAAATAAAACCGTTGTTTCTTTGCCTTTTAATTTTGTTGATTCTTCCGCTATAGAATCTTTAACCTCTCAAGCGTTGCATATTCTATTCCTTATTCGTGAAAAAGGAGCCTTAGCAAGACCAGAATTTTTTGCATTAGTCAGAAATCCTGTTGTTCAGAAAGTAAGAAATATTAAAAATGAGGATATAAAAGACTGGGAACGCTGGATAACCGATATGAACATATATCGTGACAGAACTAATTCGGAAAATAAACAGCTCGGCTGGCTTGAAGCCGCTAAGCGTTTATTGCTTGCAAGATTTTCTTCAGAACCGATAATGGACGGTAATGATGAATATATTCCTTATGCTAACATTGCTAGCGGAGACAACGATTCTTTATGCAGCTTTATTGATTGTGTGGAATCATTGGAAAATTGGATAAATAAAGATAAATGGCTAGAAGAATGGAAAAATGGGGATATTACAGGAAAGGCCATTGATTATATAATGGATTTTCTTGGAAGCTGGCTGTTCATGAAAGAACCACCTAAGGAATTAACCAGTGAAGCTATTATTTTCAGACATATAAAAGATGCTAGAGAGAGCTTGAAATTATATTTTGCAACGGGCAATGCCACTATTTCTTGGAAAATAGCTCATTTTATATTCCTGTCAGCAGCTATTAATGCTGATTATAATTCTGGTTCTATTTTTACACGAGGAATAACTTTTATGAAATTTGCTCCAAATAGAAGTATTCCTGTTAAATATTTATTTATGCTAGGAACAGCCGCTGATGCTATACCTGGTCGGAAAAGTGATAATTCATTGGATTTACGTGATTCATGTATTGCTTGGAGAGGCGATGTTTCTACTCCGGACAAGAATAGGTTTGCTTTTTTAAGTCAGTTGCTGAATACATCTGATGGCTTGTATCTAAGCTATGTAAATAAGGATTTGCAAAAAGATGAGGATTTTTATCCGTCTTCAGTTATTTCTGATATCAGAAATTTCTTAAAGCATTCAAACGCTTCTGCTTATGCTAATGAAACCGAAATCATGCTTGACGAAACGCGTGATTGGAAAGAACTGTTTACTAAACGTGAAATAAGAAATAAAACAACTCAGCAAAGCTTTAACGGTGAAACAAGAGATTTTAAGATTGCTAACAGCGAAGAACCTATAAAAATTCCATCCATGGTTAAATTTTATTGTTTAAAAGGTTTTCTGCAGGATCCTTTTGAATTCCAGATTAATAGAACTCTTGGAATCGATGATGCTGAAGAGGACCCAGAAAAAACAGAATTTGAACCTGTGGATGCAGATTTTTTAAATCTGATTAAACTAGAAAAAATGCTTGTAGCTCTTGGTTTGGGAATTAAACCAGAAAATAAGATTGCTACCAAGGAAGAATTAAAGAAAAAAGCCATTCAAAGGGGTTGGATTCCTGATGATATTTTTTCTACCAAGGCTTGGAATGATGCTGAAAAAAATGTAAACCAACTTATCAATGCTATTGTAGATAGTTTCCCTAAACAACAATATACTTATTATAAGAAAAAAATTACTGTTGATATTCCTAATAATAGAATTGGATTATCTTGGAAATTGCTTGGAGAAATACTGATTGTAGCAGAAAATTCTTGTGAGATTCATTTTATTAGTATTTCTAAGTCTAAAGGAAAAAAGAAGAATTTCCTTGATGGCTATATTGCTGCTCTGGCTTTGCTTTGCATAGAACCCGAATACGAAGATAAGAGTATTGGTATTGATGTTTTCTCTGTAAATAATAAGGGCGAATTAACAAAAGAATCTCAGATGGTTAATAAGTCTTCTTTTGAGGCAGAAAAGACATTAAATGATATTTATGAGAAGGCTTATTGCGACTTGTTTGACAAGGTTCTTCCATTGGAATTGTTTACTGAAAAGAATCTAAGCTATTCTAAATTTATTGAAAAATTTGATGATGACCCATTTAATTATAGTTATCCATGGAAATATTTTACTGCATCAAAAATATTTAATGTATCTGAAGTGTGTGGCTTTAGCGAAAATGATTTTAAAGAAAAATGGGCTGAAGAAGTAGAAAAACAGCGTGAATTGATGACTGATTTATGGCCTGAGATATATGCAACAAAGGAGGCTGAAAAATGAAAGAAATATTAAAAGAATTTAATATAAATGAATTTAAAGTAGGACAGAATTTATATATAGACGCCTCTGCAGGAACAGGAAAAACTTATACTATTCAGCAGTTGACTGCAAAAATGGTTAAGAAAGGAATTCCATTAGAGAAAATACTTATTGTTACATATACCGATAAAGCAGCCGGTGAATTACGTGACCGCATCAGACAAAAATTAGAGGATTGCGTTGCTATAGATGCTGACGATTGCTATACGAAAGCTTTGCAGAATATAAATGACGCTCCGATTTTTACTATCCATTCTTTTTGTAAAAATACTTTGGAAGTATTGGCTTATGATGCTAATGCTGCCATGTCTATGGAAGTCATTGATGATTCCTATATTATTAATGTAATAGAAAAACTTATTCGTGATGAATGGGCTTATACCGAAGAATTTCAGAATTTAATTAAACAACCTGAATTTGACTTTACAGAATTCAAAGAGAAATGTGTTAAGACAGCATTGCTGTTTAAGGGCTGTGACGATATTAACTTGCAAGCGATAGCGGATAAAGACTTTGAGGTATTCATATTAAAAAATATAATTACTATTGTTAATAATTGGGAACAATATAAAAAAGACAATAAATTCCAATCATACGATAATATGATTAAAACTGTTCATGACGAAGTCTGCTTATCCAAAAATTCTGTATTGTTGCAGAAACTTAGAAAAACATATCGTTATGCTATTATCGATGAATTTCAGGATACCAATCAACGACAATGGGATATTTTTAAGACTGTCTTTCTTGATAATTCCCAAAATAATAGCAAAGATAACAATAATATTATCGTCGTTGGTGACCCTAAGCAATCTATTTATGCTTTTCAGGGGGCAGATTTACAAGTATATAGAAATGCCATAAGCGAAATAGGGCATGAAAACGGGAGAAGACTGTCTGTTAATAACCGCTCTAGTGACATTCTGATAAAAGCTTGTAATACTTTATTTTCAAAAGATTTTTTCGATGAAAAAAGTGATTTTACTGATTCTAACTGTCCTCCGGATGAACGCAAAAAACTTCCCGCAGAATTGAATGGAAAAGTCACACAGCCATTATGGATAAGCGATAAATTATCCCCTGAAGAATTCTGCAAATATGCTACTCAAAAAATACTTGAATGCTGCAGAAGAGACGACAACGGCAAAACTGCTTTACAAGTTTACGATAAAACTACAAAAGAATTAAGAAATGTTGAATTTTCTGATTTTGCTGTATTAGGAAGAACAAAAAAAGAATTGGAATATATGGAAACTGTAATGAATTCTGTCGGTATTCCATATACTAGATATAAAGATGATAATTTATTCAGTGGCACTGAGGCATACTTTTGGATTTTCATGCTTAAAGCTATAAATGCGCCTGATTTTGCAGGCTATAATAGAAAATTTTTGAATAGTGTATTAATCAGTGATTTCTTTAGATTAAAATTTTCTGAAGTAAATAAAGATATTTATTCTGACCCGACAAAGTCTCCAATGAAGGAGATATTAAATTGGAAAATGCTTGCCTCAAAACGTCGCTGGTCAGAACTTCAGGAATGTATTTATTCTGATACCGGTATTGATAAATATCTGAACGTGCCTAATAAATTGCAGAGCTTAGCAAAAATACGTCAGATTGGTTCATATATTTTTGATTATCTCTATAATCATAAAACATCATTAGAAACGGCTATAAAACATCTTGAAGGTTTGTCTATTGCTACAGATACTGTTGACGAAACAGATGCCAACTTAATTGCAAAAGGTTGTGATTTTAAGACTGTAAAGGTTATGACTTGTCATGCATCTAAGGGACTGGCTTTCCCGATTACTATTGTTCTTGGTGGTATGAAAGGCTTTTGGAATCAGATGCCGGGTCCATTTTTATACCGCAGCGAGAATGGGAAAAATATAGGTTTTACCAAAGAAGACAGGACTGCTTACAAGAAAGAAGTTACGGAAGAATATCATAGATTGATATATGTTGCTTATACTAGAGCTGAATCTTTAATGATTTTGCCTAGGTATGATAAAAAACAGTTTCTTGGTTTTGAGTTTTTTAATAATGCTTTAACTAGAATGGCTGAAACTGAATATGATAGCAAGGAAAATTTAGTTAGGCAGAATGACTCTTTTGATGCTGAGGGATGGAATCCAGATGCTATTAGAGAGGAATTTAAGACAATTCTTGAAGCCATAAGAGGTGGAGAAACTTCCAATGAAAATAAAGATGTCGAAAAACAGATATCCGAGCTTCAGAATAACATTAATAAGCTTAGAATATGGTCATATTCTTATACTTCAATAGCCTCTAAGAAAAAGTCTATTGAAAGTCTGGAAATTAATCAGGACGAATCAGAAGAAGCCTCTTTTCTTGATGGTAGATTTAATAAAGAAGAAGCCTTATCTGATTCTGACAATAAAGTATCAGATGTAAAAACAATTAATATAGACCCGGAAGAAGGGATTTTACGAGTTTGCAAAAATTATTCTGCAACACAGATAAACAGACCAGATGACTATCCTAAGGGATCTAAACTTGGTAATGCAATTCATAGCATTTTTGAAAAGATTGATTTTTATAAATTTGGAGATTTACCTGCTGCAAAGGTTGCTGAAAAAAATTCAGTTGCAAGGGGAACTGTCGAAGAAGCTTTCGAAATTCAATCTTTACCAATTAAAGGTCATTGGGAATGGCTTTCTTATACTGCTAATTTGATTTGGAATACTTTAAATGCAGAATTGTCCACAATCCATGGAAATGAAACCGTTGAAGGAAATTTTAAGCTTAAAGATATTTCTGAAGAAAACAGAAAAGCTGAAATGGAGTTTTTCATCGATGTAAAAAACAGAGACTGGTTGAATAGATTCTGCAAAGGGTATATGGATTTACTCTTTGTAAGAAAAGATGAAGCGGGTAATGAATATTATTCAATCTTAGACTGGAAATCTGACGTTTTGGATGATACTGCTTATTCAAATGGCGAAGCTTTAAGGGAAAAGGTTGATAAAGAATATTCCGTTCAAAGAGTATTATATTCGTATTGTTTAATTAAATGGTTGAAGCAGTTTTACCAAGACCTTAGCTACGAAGATATTTTCAGCCAGCACTTTGGCGGTATTTATTATGTCTTTGTTAGAGGTTGTAAAGCAGATACATCTAATGGAATATATGCTCAAACCTGGAAAAGCTTTAAGGCTTTACAGGAAAGTTACGAAAACATCTTAAAACTGATGGAAGCATGAGGTATTGAATATGAATAATGAGATTATTGGAACAATAGACGGTTCTGTAGATGAATTTTTTGCTCTTCTGAATGAAATGCATGGTATTTCTGCTATTCGTGAGAAACTTCTTAAGTTACTTGCTTCAATGCAAAAGGATATGAGTGAAGAAACCCAGAAATTAATATATATTTATTTTTCATTGTTAGACGATGGAAATACTCGCATTGCTTTAAATAAAGACTTGCTTTTAAAAAAATGGGAAACAAAATGGAATGGCTTGGTTGTTCAGGCTAGAGTAAAGAATGCTGTTAATGGAAATAAAGAAAGCGAATATCCTGAAATAAGTGAATTTGCACCAATTATTGAAAAAGGAATTAATGATTTATTAGAATTTAAATATTCAAACATTATTGGATTAAACAATAAACCTTTGAAAATAATTAAAGATCAGAATGACATATATTATTTATATGCAGATAAATATTATGAAGCAAAGCTTATTATTGAAAAATATATTTCTCAAATATTTAGAAAATCAGAAAATAACCTTAATAAACAAATAACAAAAGATGAAGTAAAAACTTTATCTGGCTTTGTTGTAGCAGATGAACAATTAAGCGCAATAAATAGGGGAATGAATGGAAGCCTCATTATTACTGGTGGACCTGGTACCGGTAAGACTACGGTGGTTTTGTATATTTTATGGTTTTTATTGAAAAATAATCCGGAATTTCTGTCATCAAATATTTATCTAGCTGCTCCAAGTGGTAAAGCAGCAGACCGTATGACAGAAAGTATACTTGATAGTCTTAAAAATATTTGGAAAAATATTGAAAATAATAATAACGAAGAAAATAATACTATTTATAGAAAACTAAAAGACCTTGAAGGCTCAACTATTCATAGAATGCTTAAATATAGCCCATCTACAAATGGTTTTACCTATAACGAAGATGAAAAATTCCCAGATAATTCTATATTTGTAATAGATGAGGCTAGTATGATAGATATTTCTCTATTTGCTTCATTTTTGCAGGCAATTCCTAATAATGGAAGGGTATTTATTCTTGGGGATGTCGACCAGCTTCCTTCTGTCGATGCTGGTGCTGTTCTTGGTGATCTGTTGAATGCGGATAAGGTTATTAATCCGGTCAGATTAACAGAATCAAGACGTTTTACAGCTGATTCAATCATTGGAAAGCTGGCTAGAAAAATTCAGGAAGCCAAGGCTAATGTTAAAAAGCCTGACTACAAGGTTGATTTTAGTGATTTTGATAATTTTATCAGTATTTCTGATTCAGATGGAAATATAAAAAATGGGAAAAATGCTATTAGAAAATTAATTACGGATTGGATAAATAAATATTATTATTCTGAATCAGACTCTATTTGCTCACTTGCTGAAAAAATTAATCCATTGAATGAAAATCCTGATGAAGCTGAAATAAAAGCTAGAAATTTATTATGGGAAATGACCATGAATTCACGTATTCTTGCCGCTGAAAATAATGGTATAAGAGGCATAAAAGAAATAAATAGTATTGCTTCCAGCGTTTTATTAAATAAGCATAAGGTTAAACAATTAAATGCAAATTTTGCTGGTCAACTTCTTATAATTACAAAGAATCAGAATATGCATAAACTTTATAACGGTGATACCGGGGTGGTTGTATTTTCTCCGGAAGGTAGACCATATCTTATGCTGAAAAAAACTGAATTTTTGTTTTACCCACTTTCTATTATTCCTGAAGAAGCTATTGAAAGTGCTTTTGCTATTACGATTCATCGTTCTCAGGGCTCAGAATATAATAATGTTCTGATATTCCTGCCAAAGCAGAAAGGACACCCTGTATTGAGCAATCAGATTCTCTATACCGGTGTAACAAGAGCAAAGAAATCTGTAAAAATAGTAGCAGAACCAGAAATAGTAGAATCTGCGTGCCTCTCTGTCACCGAACGCGACACAGGCATCACCCTCTGATTAATGCTATTAAAATCTGACTTCAAATGCAGTTGGGGAATTGGATAAATATTTCGTGGAGGTCTTATAAGCAGTAGCTTTGAAAGAATTCTTCATCTGCTAGAAGTTTTGCAGTTAATGCCAATACTTCTTGGATGTTAAAATTCGCGCAATAGTTCTTCGTAGGCTGCTTGGTAATTCTTGAATAATTCTTCGGCTTCTTTGCGCTTAGCTTCTGGCGCTTTGGCAAATTTATCAGGGTGGAAAAGTTTACACTTTTCGTGATATGCTTGTTTTAACTGAGCTTTAGTGGCTGTAGATGGAAGTCCAAACATTTTCCAAAGTGGATTATCTGAACGGCTATTGTAATAATCTGAATCGCTAGAAGTGTTGCTATAGCTGCTAGATGAATCACCAAAATCATCATCGTCTCCAAAATGTATATTAGAGGAGTAGCCGTTATTAGCTCTTCTGTAGCCAGGTATAAAGCTATTCCTTAAACTATTGAAACTGGAAGCGGGAATGCCTAGTTTGATAGCTATTGTTTCTATGAGCTTTATTTCCACAAAAGGAGTTCTGCCATCGGATGCGGCTATATTCAAGAATAAACCAACAAAGGTTAATAGTCCCTGGGTGTTATAATTATATTTTAATACTCTGCAGCAGGCGTCTATATCTGGAAGATGAACAAGATTATATTTTAATCGTTCCTTGATTTTATCTTTACCAAGATGTGGCGCACTGTTAAAAAATTCTATGACAGTCCTAATTTCTTCTGGAGCCGTTATTCCATCTGCTTTTATGACGTGAGCAATAAGGCCGATAAGTTCTTCCACACCAGGCTGAGAAAAATTTTCGACTTTTGTGCTTCTGGTCTGGGTTGTATTTGGCTTTTTGGTTTTGAATTGAGGTTCACGAGGGTCATTTTCGTAAATAAAATAGTCAAAACGATAGGTAAAGCTTAGTATCTTTTCGCCTATGCCTTTTCTGCTAAAAACATTTAAGTTTAAACAGACTTCCTGAGTTTTGGGTAGGTCTATAACGCCATATGGCAGGAACAAATATGATTCTTTAAAGTAATTATCTTCATCAATAAAAAGAGATTCCTTAAGGAATACATCGCCATAATCATCAGAAAGCTCAGTGACATTGCTATGTATCCAGTCTCCATCCATTGTACAGAATTTTGCAGTAATGATTATCGGGGTATTGCGACGGTTATTTATTTTCAATTTGTAAGGAAATGATATACCTCTAATACCTTGATCATAAGTGGAAAAACAAGGATTTCCAAAATAGAGAACAGCGTCTTCCCCTTTTGCTGTGTTAGGAATAGGTTTGCCTGTGTCAGTTTCGTAAGCAGTTGAATACTTTGATTGGGTCTGAGTATTACCCTTACTGGCAGAAGAAAATTTTGAATAAGTGGTTTTGTTGTTATTTCCAGAGTAAGAGTTTTTGCTGGTGTTTCCAGAATATGAGCTTTTGCTGGTAGTTCCAGAATATGAATTTTTGCTGGTAGTTCCAGAATATGAGTTTTTGTTTGTTGTTCCCGAGTAACTGCTTTTATTTGCTGAACTATGGACTGTTTTGGTTTGCCCTGGTTCTGGGGCATCTTCTGAGTCTGTTACTATTTTGGCTGTTTCTCTGAGTTTTTCTCCAATATCAGAAATACCATCTCCGATGGTATTCAATATACTGCCTAGAATGCCTGTTATTTGTTCGCTGCCCCAACCCATGAGGAAACTCCTGCCTAAATAGTCGTTTTTGTAATAATGCCGTTGGTATTATTTATTCTATAAATGTTACTGTTTGCTTGGCAAATGCTGCCTGTTATCTGACCGTCGATGATTTCAAGCATGGCATTGTTTTCAAGACCTATTGCTTCTTTATAGTTCTTGGAAACTATGAGGTCGAAATCCTGTTGACGTTCATTGTAATGTGGTGATACTACGCCTTTTATCCAGCCAAGCCCTTTAGCCATAGAGTAGGGCGCTGACTTGTCGGTTTCGCCAAGCGAATCCGTGTAGATGTCTTCAAACCAGCAGATTGCGCCTGCTGATAGACCAGCAATAATAACACCACGATTGTAAGCATCAGTAATTAAATCAAGAATACCTGTCTGTTTCCATGATTCAATCATGAACAATGTGTTTCCGCCACCGACGTATACTAAGTCTGCTTTCATAAATTTATTTTTTATCTTTTCAAGATCATATTCATGAAAAACAGTCATGGCTACATCTGTTTTAACGTCAAATTCCCCAGTATACATTTTATGAAATGAATTGTAGTAAGGCATGAAATCATGACTGGCAGTAGGTATAAACAATGCATACGCCCTCTTATCGCCGGCATGCTCTTTTGCCTTTTCAGCAAGGAAACGGTCTAGTTCAAGAGTTTCTTTGTTCTTGATTTCGCCGCCACCAATTGCGTAAATTCTTTTCATGTCTGCTCCTTGAGAATCGCCGAAATTATACCATATTTGCAAAGAAAAGCACAGATTAATTAGTTTTTGCTACTTGCTACTTGTACATAAAAAAGAAGTGTGATATAGTATGCATCACGAAAAGAGGTAAACTTCTTATTTCATGAATAAATTACAAATCGCAGTTATTGGTTATGGTAATGTTGGCCGTTTTACTGTTGAAGCTGTTAGAGCAGCCGAAGATATGGACCTTGTTGGTGTTGTTCGCCGCGCTTCTTCAATCAATGAAAAACCAGCAGAGCTTGCAGATGTAAAAGTTGTCTCCTGCATTGCTGACCTTGGAAAAATTGATGTGGCTATTTTGTGCGGTCCTTCCCGCAATGTACCTGAATTGGCAGCAAATTACCTTTCAAAGGGAATCTATACCGTTGACTGCTTCGATATTCATTCAGATATTTATCCTGTTCATCAGAATCTTGATGCTATTGCAAAGAAAAACAATGTGGCTTCTATTATGGCTGCAGGTTGGGATCCAGGCACCGATTCTGTTGTAAGAACCCTGTTGATGGCAATGGCTCCAAAAGGCTTAACCTATACAAATTTTGGCCCAGGTATGAGCATGGGGCATTCTGTTGTGGCCCGCTCTAAACAAGGGGTTAAAAATGCTCTTTCTATGACAATGCCCTGCGGTGCAGGGGTCCATAGCAGAATGGTTTATGTCGAATTAGAAAATGGTTACACTGCTCAGCAGGTTTATGACCAGTTAAAAGCAGATTCATATTTTGCTGATGACGAACTTCATGTTATTCCAGTTAAGAGTGTGGATGATTGCAAAGATATGGGGCACGGTGTTCTTATGGAACGAAAAGGCGTATCAGGAAAGACCCAGAATCAGCGCTTTAAATTTGAAATGAGCATCAATAACCCTGCTCTTACTGGTCAGGTAATGGTAGCCTGCGCACGCGCCGTTGTTAAGCAACGCCCTGGCTGCTATGTAATGCCAGAAGTTCCCCCAATGGACTACCTCCCTGGCACTCGTGAATCCCTAATCCGCTCTCTGACTTAATCCTCTCTCCTTTTGCAAAGCATTTCTTCCAAGCTCCCATTTCGTAAAGCATTTCTTTTAAGACCCCCTTTCATAAAGGGGGGTAGGGGGGATTTCTCTGCTAACAATCGCATAGCAGAAAGCAGTTTGGGTAAAGCAGTAACAATCTAATAGCGTCAGCTAAACAATCCCCTTCTAGATCCGAAGGGTCGCCCTTCTAGTGTAAGCGCCCTTCAGCCGAAGGCGGCTCTCCAGCAAAGCGGCCCTCATTTCTTCTTTTTATTTATTTCTTCCATATCCATGATAGCAGCTTGTGAATAGGTAAGTTCAGTCTTTTTCTTTCTGGCTGTAAGCAATAGATTGGTAACATTAGCTATGTCTCCGCCAGACTGCTCGTGCTGCATCAGGTCTTTTATCCTTACATCATAATTGCCTTGTTCTTTCAGCTTAATGGCAAATTTTAAAAGCTTGTTGATGTCTACTTTTTTTCGCTTCATTCCGGCTAATTCAAAATAATTAAGCTTAACATCCAGCTTTAAGCATTTCCAAAACATCATGACGGCTGTATGCCCAAAGAAATAATAAAAGCAAAGACAAAATAATACTATAGCGCCGACTAAATACCACATAATAAATATCCTTTTCCAAACATTATAACACAGATATAAACTAGTTTCCAAAATACCTTCTTCAATGCTCGGCGAGCAGTATTACCAGAATCTGATATCGTTTTGGGTGTTTGGTTTAAAATCTGGTCCTACAGAGAATAGTATCTTGTTCGGATTTTTGTTGATTTCGTAACGCGTGTTGGTAAAACGGTCTACTGGTATCAATTCTTCAGACCAGTATTCTAAATCTGTAATACTTTTCGGCGGACAGCCATTTTCTATTGCATAAGCTCTGTATAAGAGGGCTACAGCAATGCCTTCAAGTTTTGTAAGGTATTCTTCAGTGATTTTTCTGAAAAGGGTAAGATTACTTCCACTCCCGTATTTGTTGCGAAAAAGATAGTTTGTAAATATTCCGATTGTATCGATTTTTTCATCGGGACCTTCTGTTGCGCTAATATTAGGATACCAGTTTAAGTATTCTTTTCTTATTGTGGCGTATGGGGCATCTGCGAATTGTAAATAATCGTCCAGAAATGCCTTGGTGTAGCTTTCTATGATGTTATATTTGTATAGAAGGTTTATATATGAATTTTCAGGTGCTTTTTGTTGCTCTTTGTTGAATACTTCAATGAATTGCTGCTTGAAGTATTTTATGTAGACTGAGCAGGGAAACTGTTTGCGAGCTATTGTTAGCATGTCTTTGGCTATTGATTTGAGCAGCTTGCAATCTGGCTCATACTTAACTGCTAAGTAGAGTAGATGATAGGCGCTGATATTCATTGCATCCAGATGCTGGATTCTGTTGTTGATATTCATGGCATCTGCTGTGTTATTTTCGCTTTCATAGGCGCTTATTATACCTGCATAAGGTAATAAAAAGGCTGTCTCTAAATCTCCATTCTTGGCAAAATGACGACTGACAAAAAGCCAGAGAGCAGCCGTGTCAACTATGAGATCTGTATCGCATTTATATGGGGATTGCATTGCCTGGTCATAGGTTCTTGCAGAATAGTTTTGAATATATCCAAGCTTTTCCTTGATTCTGGGAACTAGGTCTGTTGGGTAACTTTCAAGATTTTGTGGTTTTACTACTTCAAATCTTGGTTGGAAGTATTTTTCACATTTTGGGTCATTGATTTGTTCGTAGGAAAATACCATTGCGTCTACCAGACGTGTTCTTTTAATATTCTTCCAGGTATAGTTTTTCATTAATTCTGGAACGTAATATTTTTTATCTGATACCAAATGTTTGAATTTGTAGTCTAATGTCTGGGAGAAGAATTTGTTCTGGATTTTTTTATCTGCATCTTTATGTATCCCATAATTATAAACACACCAGCAGAACCAGGCAAAAACCAATATCATCATTATCTTGGCAAGTTTTAACTTGCTTGCTGATGCAAAATAAAAAATGCTAGGAGCGTATTTCTTCCTTAAGTTGCTTTCTTTATCGCATAACCAGCCTCCAAACATGGCTAATGCATTTTGGTGAAGTCTTTCAAGAGTATCTAAGGCTGTAGATTCTGATTTGATTATGAAAAGCCCATTAACTGTTTCATAAATATAGCTACTGTCTATTAATCTATCTATTGAACGTGTTCTGGAATAATTAAAAAAACGTTCAACATCATAATCGTTTGGTTTTGCAGAAAGCATATAAGTCCAATTAAAAATTGGATGACCAGGTAATTTGATTATATTTTCGAATTTTTCAAGTCCAAGTCTTTTCAATCTAATCATGAAATTTGGGAAATACATTTTGTATTTCGGTTTTATAACCGCAAATTTTTGAAAGTAGTAATAATTATGTATGTTTTCGCCAATAGATTCCGGCACAGGCACGATTTCTGGCCAAGTGTCTTCATCGTATTTGTATGGGTCGGCATCATGATATCTTCGGCTTTTTCCAACAATTTTGGCAAAAGTTTCCATGTTTTTTTCTAGATTGTTTTTGGCAACGTCTTTTTGATAAAAAAAATCACCTAAGTAGAGAGTAAAATCATCTTCCTCTATTGCGATTACATTTTGCAAACACTGATTGTATGCTCCGTCTGGGTAAAAAATATGGGAAAATTTCAGTTCATCACTAATTTCTGGAAAATCAAAATCTTCATAAAAGGTATAATTGGATTTGTTTTTACAATAATTTTTATTTTTGTTTTTGCGTCTCTCTGCTTTTTTTTCTTCACTGAAATAGCAAACTTCAATAGCTGTTATTATCAGCCCTATTATGATGCAAACAAATATTGTCCAAAAATCTTTCATAAGATACCTCTCAATGCAATTTATCATACTATTTGTTCTTATGCACCAAAATTGTTGTATTTATGAAGTAGCCTTAATATGCATTGAAAATTATTTGTAAAGAATGATACAATGAACAACAGAACATAATCTTGTTCTCTTGATATTTCCAAAGAACCAGACTGCGGCTATGAAATATGGATTCGACGAAGCTATTAGAAATTCTATATAACCAGGAATCAATTTTTGTTGAAGAAATTTATCGGTTAGAAAAGCATCCCGAACAGGCTAATTTCATTCTTGTTGACGATAACTCCGGACTGCTCTGTCTAGACGCTGAAGAAGACACTTCTGATTGGAATATTGTCAGAGTTATTGGTGATTCAAAGAAATGCAAGTCTGTTATTCCCGCAATCCCTTACGATGATTATGCTTTGATTGGTGCAGAAACTGAACCCAATAAACCTGAAGAAAAATCACTTATATTTTTTGAAGGCTCAGAAGCCTACGGTGACGATGAAAACGAAGATTTTGAATTAAATAAATATGCAAATATAGAATTCGGTTTGCCGGCAAACAGCGTTAAAACCAAGGTTTCGCATGTGGACTCCAGATTGGATGATATTTACCTTTATATGGGCAACAGCGTCCAGGGCTTTGTTAAGGTAACTAGAAACAGTTGGCATTACGCTGAGGTTGCAATAGAAATTAAAGCTGAATTACGTAATCAAGGCTACGGAACTGCTTTGCTGGCTTTGATGCTTGAGCAGGCGCGCAGAAAAAAAGTAAGGCTAAGCTATGTGGCAGAGTCAGACAATTTCCCTTCTATCGCAATAGCTGAGCACTGCGGATTAAGCAGAATAGCAGCGATTTCATTTTCCCAGAAACATATGGGAAATTAACAGTTACCAGAATCTTATGTCATTTTTCATAAATTACTTTTCAGAACACTTTTATGGTTAAATGACACTTAAAGCTGTTGTTAGAAACTGCCAAAACTAAAATCTATTTATGAGATTTGTAAACATATTTATGCTGTTTTGGTGAAGCTTTTCTAATGAATCAAAGAAAGTTGCTTCAGATTTTACTATTAGAAGACCGTCAATAGTTTCATAAATATAGTTTTTGTTTATTTGCTTACACAATGCATTCACTTTTCCATTGTTGAAGAAAACTTTGGTTTCACTTGCTTTTGGAGCTGCAAGCATGTAACTGTGGTTAAAAATTGTTTGATCGTCTAACTCTAGTAGGTTTTCAAATTCATTGGTTCCTAACTTCTTTGCTTTTACGGCAAAATCAGGATAATAAGTTTTGATATTCGGCTTAATGATGCATAATTTCTGATAATAGTAGAAATTAAAGTATTCTTCGCTGATTTTCTGAGGCTTGGGGACGTTAGAAGGCCAGTTGTAGTCATTATAGTGAATAGGGTTTATTCCTTTGCCACTGTGCTTTGGCAAGTATTGGTCCATCCAGTCTCTCTTAACGTCCTGCTGATAGAAATATTCACCCAGATAAATGGTAAAATCTTTTTCTTCAATCTTTACTACGTTCTTAAAGCTTTGATTGTAAGAGTCTTTGGGAAAAATAATCTGTGAATTGGTCAGGCTTTCGCTGATTTCTTTTAATTCGATACTTTCGATGAATTGGCTGTTCTTGTGTTTATCAGCGAATTTTTGATAAGCTGCTTTTCTACGTGCTGCTTTCTTTTCTGGCGTAAATGAACCAAAATAAACAACCAGTATGATAAAAATCACTAACGATATCTGTGCAGCCAACCCTTCCATATTTCACCTCTCTCAATCACTTTACCACATCTTCCCCCATAATACACTAAAAAGAAAACAGTGCCTGCTAGCGGCTGTTTGTTCTCGGCCAACCGCCAAAAGCCACTAGCCAAAAGCCCACTAGCCAAGAGCCAAAAGCCAGCAGCCAGCAGCCAAAAGCCTATTGTAACTTACCTTATACTAACTTCGTATTAGATAATGTCCTCCCGATTCCTTCCCAGTTGTTTAACTTGCCATAACCACTTCGATTAGCTATAATTGTTGCAAATAAAAGGAGACTTTATGCTGAATAAAAAGCTTGTTCTTGCTTTGTTCCTTGGCTTGGCTTCAATGGTTAACGCCGAAGACGCAAAGGTTTATTTTACTAGAGATATCTGTGGTGGTCATAGTCATGTGTGTGAATCTTTTTCTACTAAGCATGATTTTATATTAGATACAGATCTTGGTAATTGCACTGATGATATTTTGGCTATTCATGCAGCTTTTTATTATCAAGCTCAGGGCAAATGCAATATTAAAGGTATAATGCAAAGCCGTAAGCTTATTCAGTGCAAGGAACTTCTGGATAGGTTCATGCATTATTACAAGGCTGATAGTGTTCCTATCGGATTTGCAGATGGCGATGAACATTCTCAGATATTCATACCTTATTATAAGCTTGTTGATAAAAAGAATGCTGACGGTTCTTACTTTTTTCCAAGAACTGGTATTAAACTTGAAGATCGCTTACCATCCTGGAAACTCTATAGAAAGCTTTTAAGCGAAGCTGAAGATAATTCTATTACTATTGTATGTTTTGGCCTTTTTACAAATCTAGGTATGTTAATTGATTCTGGAGGCGATGAATATTCGTCCTTAGATGGTTTAAGCCTGATTGCTAAAAAAGTTAAAGTTCTTAACCTGATGGGGGGGTGCTTTGTTGAATCTTGCCCTCAATTTCCTGAATTAGACGGGCATGCAGTAGAATACAATATTTTAGGTGACGTTCCTATGGCTAAGAAGGTTATTGAAAGATGGCCTACAAGTATATGCATATTGCCTGGTGAGAATGCTCTTGATTTTCCGTCTGTTCATGAGGAAGTTCTAGCTGATTATAGTAATGCTAAGGATGGTTTTATGTACCAGACATATGCTAATTTTAGCAAATCGCAAATAGGCGATGGCCAATACTGGTGGGATCCTATAACTGTAATTCACGCTGTTCTTGGTGAGGGTAATTACTTTGATTGTTCAGTACAGGGAAAAATAAGCATTAGTAGTAGCGGTGTCACTAATTTCTCTGCACAGAAAGATGGAAATGCCCATATAATTAAAATACGTTCTGATAGTATTGCAAGATTTTATGATTTGCTAAGGTCCTATTCTGCTTGGTCTCCAAATAATTAATGTTGCCCGGTTGGTCTGAGTATATTTGAAAAACTAGAAAAAGTATGAGTTTTCCAACCCCATAACCACTATTTTCAACCACGCTGTGTGAGCATTCTGACAGCCTCTATATGACGTATTTATTGTTTTTGTCTTTTTTGTTTTGAACAAAATTTATCATAGGGTATTATATAATACCAGAGTTCAACGATTCGAGGTAATAGGGATATGAATGCTATTCTTAATATTGGTTGGTTTCTTATAACTGGTTTGTGGACTGCTATCGGCTGGTGGGCTGCTGGATTGCTCTGCTACATCAGTATTATAGGCATTCCTTTCGGTCGCCAGTGTTTTAAGAATGCGGACCTTACGCTTTGCCCATTTGGTAAGGAAATAGTATACAAAGATAGTTCTGTTCCGATAATAGCCAATGCCATTTGGATTCTTCTTTTTGGTTGGGAACTAGCTTTGGCCTATCTTTCTACTGGGCTCATATGGTATATCACCATCATCGGTATCCCCGTTGGCAACCAGTGCCTCAAGCTTGCACAGCTTTCCCTGCTACCCTTCGGCGCTGAAATAAAAGAAAAATAGTACAATAAGCCTGGCACAATAGTCCAAAAATATGCAAAAATCTTGACGAAAACTATTCGAATCTTCTATCAACCCTTGGTCCCAAACCCCAAGGTCTTAGCAGTAATCTTCTTTAAAAGACACCAAACTGCTTAGTTCTGCAGTTATTTCGGCGCTCAATTGAAAAAGTAAATGCAACTTTTTTGATATACCTATAAAAAGCTGAAATTGCACGACTAAATGCATTTTGAATTGTATTTAAAATTTCATTTGAGGGGGTGTCAAAAACAATAAATATAAAACTTGCAAAATAAAAAAAATCATTTTATTATGACATTGTCATAATAAAATGAGTGAAAAATAAATGATTACAATATAAAAAGTAGAATTAGGAGTTGACAGCATGGCTCGTGTGTGGAACCATTGCCTTAGCAAGCAAGCAAGCAAGCAAGCAAGCAAGCAAGCAAGCAAGCAAGCAATAACTATCTAACATCACTCGACAATTTAATCGTAACAAAAACCTCGTTGGATTTTGCTTTATAGCAAATATCAACGAGGTTTTTCTATGCAAATTTATTTGATAAACGGAGACATGAGAGTATGAACAGTGAATCTTTGGATTTAAACGAAAAGCAGCAGTATATTGAAAAGCTTAAAGCTCAGGTTGATACCATTAACAAAATTTTGAAAATGGGTGAAAACACTGTAGTTGGTCCTGAAACTCAGAAGAAACTTACTAAACTTAAAGATAATGCAAGTGCTTTGCTAAGAAAACTAGAAACAGGGGCTTATGAAATAGCTATTGTAGGCTTAGAAAAAGCTGGTAAGAGCACTGTTGCTAATGCAATGATGGAAAACAATTTCCTTCCATCCAAAGATGCCAGATGTACTTTTACTTCAACCAAAATAGAATATAATTCTGAAGATAAAGAAGATTGCGCTTATGTAGAATTCTACAAATCAGAAGTATTCATCAAGGATTTTAAAAATAAATTAAAAGTATTGGGAATTCAAGAACCAGATAAATATTCTTATGATACATTGGAATTGAGCAAATATAGACAATTGTTTGCTCAACTTCCTGAAGCAATAAGAATGTTTTATGCTCAATCTTTAAATCTTGATATTGAAGATATTATCCGTAATCGTGAAAGTATCAAATCAAGCTTGGGTAGTTCTGTAAAGCCTTTTGGTGCTGATGCTATCGAAGATAACAAACTAGAAGAATACATTACGTCACCACGCACTGCTTATGCTGTTAAAGAAGTTACAATTAAATCAAAAAGACTAGGAAAAATGATGAATGCAGTAATTTATGACGTACCAGGTTTTAATTCTCCTACAGAATTACATAAGATTCAGACTAAAGAACGCATGGAAGCTGCTGACGCTATCGTTATTGTTGCCAACGGTGAACATCCAAGTGTTACTGGTGAAGCTTTAAAAATATTGAAAGAATCTGACAGTGATGGCAACAGACTTGCTGATAAGTTGTTTGTTTTTGCTAATAGAATTGAAATGGCTGATGATGTTGAAGCTAATATACAGGAAACCAAAAATGAATGGATTAAAAAGTATGGTTTCATAGAATATAACCATTCTGAAAGAATTATTTTCGGTTCGGCTAGA
>JAZUDR010000138.1:0-2585 GCA_045639725.1 Candidatus Avigastranaerophilus sp.
AAGCAGTTTTAAAAAATCTCTACCTTTTAAATTCACAACACACCTCAAATTACAAAATTTCTTTTACAGACTTTGCAAGACCTGCAATTCCCTGAATTTCGGAAGGAATAATAATCTTGGTAGCCTGTCCGTCAGCAGCAGTCTCAAAAGCTTCAAGGCTTCTTAATCTGATAACGGTCTCATCTGCTCCTGCTTCTTTAATCATTCTAAGACCATCAGCCTTAGCCTGCTGAACCTTCAAAATAGCTTCAGCTTCACCTTCTGCCTCACGAATCTTCTTTTCCTTTTCAGCTTCTGCTCTCAAAATAGCTGACTGCTTTTCAGCTTCTGCTTCAAGAATAGCGGATTCTTTCTGACCTTCGGCAACAAGAATTGTAGACTTCTTTTCACCTTCTGCCTTAAGAATAGCTTCACGTCTTTCACGTTCTGCTTTCATCTGTTTTTCCATGGCATCACGAATAGCTGTAGGTGGCATAATGTTCTTAACTTCAACACGGTTAACCTTGATCCCCCAAGGGTCGGTAGCTTCATCAAGTGTAGCACGCATCTTTGTGTTGATGGTTTCACGGGATGTAAGTGTCTGGTCAAGTTCCAAATCACCGATGATGTTACGAAGTGTGGTTGCTGTTAAGTTTTCAATAGCAATCATAGGAGCTTCAACACCATAAGTGAAAAGCTTAGGGTCTGTAATCTGGAAAAATACTACAGTATCAATCTGCATTGTAACGTTATCCTTTGTGATAACGGGCTGAGGAGGGAAGTCAACAACCTGCTCCTTAAGAGTAACCTTCTTTGCAATCTTGTCGATAATAGGTGTCTTCAAGTGAATACCAACCGACCATGTACCCTGATATGCGCCAAGTCTTTCAACAACATATGCTTCTGCCTGAGGTACAACTTTAATACATGAAACAATAATTAAAATAAAAAGAACAACAATAATGATAATAGCTGTAGGCATAATTTTTACTCTCCTTTTTCTTCTTCCATAATATTTTCAGGTGTTTTTTCAATCATTTCGACCAAAACCTTAACACCCTCAACTTCTTTTATTTCAACAACATTTCCGGCTGAAATCGGTTCGCCGTTCAAGCTTCTGGCGCTCCAATCCATCCCGTCAACCTTAACCTGACCGACTCCCTGAACATTATCAATATCAGTCATAACAACAGCTTCTTTGCCAATCATACTCTCCACATTGGTACGTGTTCTGTTATTGTTAAAATACTTTACTGCTATAGGTCTTGTAAAGATAAGCAGAACAACCGAAACTACAAGGAAACCGAAAATCTGAAGCCAAAGCGGTGCATTAAACAATGCTAAAACGCAGGCAATCAAAGAGCCTCCCGCAAACCAAATCGTGGTCAATCCCATAGTTGCAAGTTCCACAATTAGAAGAATTGCAAAAAGAATCAGCCAGCAAACAGACATGTTCATAAAAAATCCTCCTTTTAACATAATCCTTTAAAACTTATTCTATCACACTATTTCTAAATATTCTCTAAAATCACACAATATCTTTCCCTATTAGTTATTAAATTAAGCCCGATACCAAAATCTCTATTCCTATTCCAATCAATATTACGCCGCCAAAAATCTGCGCTTTATTCGAAATTTTCGTTCCAAATACTTTGCCTGCCTTTATTCCGACAAAACAAATTATAAAAGTAACAACGTTGATAATAAAGCATGCCCAAAAAGCCATGCCAAACTTATAGTCCGCTATTGTAAATCCTACGGAAAGTGCATCTATTGAAGTAGCTACGCCTTGAACTATCAGGTCCTTAAGCGATGTTCCCGAAGCTCCGCCTTCTTCTTTTGCCCTGATTCCGTCTATAAGCATTTTGCCACCGATATAAAGCAAAAGAAGAAAACCAATCCAGGGAATAAGCTTTTCAAAGGCTTTAAAATATGTGGCTATTGTATGAACACACACCCATCCGATTATCGGCATAAGAAACTGGAAGCCTGCAAAAATACTTGCAATGCCCAACTGTTTCTTTTTACTCATATTGGGTTCGCTTAATCCATCAGCCAAAGAAACCGAAAAAGCGTCCATGGCAAGTCCCACACCAAGCAGGATGTTATTCAAAAGAAATGAAAATGTCACGTAAATCTCCGTTCTGCCTCTGTAATAATCCGGAGGCAACTTTTGGGATTACTCCCCAAAAGTAAATTACCCATGAATTTTATAATTTATACTATAATTTACAGCATGTAAAAACAACCGCCATTAAAGCAAATTAACAACCTCTATTTCTTTATATTGCTTATATTCATCATGCAAAATATTACACGTAACGACGTTGTTTTCGTCTGTCGTAAACTTGTAAAGCGTGTATTTTCCGTCCCTATAGGAATAATCCATACCATTATCTACATAATGCTCATATTCGGCTCCCGGACCCGCATTTAAAAGAATCAGTTTGTCATACGGCTTCTCACCTACGTATTGCATCGGTTCATACATCGGAATAATACTACCGGCCTTAATAAACATAGGGCAGACATCAATTGGTGCATCCTTAATGATGTAGCAACCGCCTTCATACTTTTCCTTTGTATCAAAGTCAATCCATGTTCCC
>JAZUDR010000139.1:0-6989 GCA_045639725.1 Candidatus Avigastranaerophilus sp.
AAACGCGTTCATCACCAGACATAGCATATAGTAAATCTGTAAAATCCTCTTTGTGGGCCAATTTTCTGTCTAAGACTTTATAATTCGGATCTTTCTTGTTTTTCAACCAGTCTATCAGTGATCTGAAGTCACTTTTAAACAACCCGACCCGGTCTTCGGGCAATTCTGATAAATCTGGGACTCCAAGGTCTTCTGGGTTATATCTTTCTGACCCATTGAGCGGACTCCTAATATTAAATTATAAGCACATAACAATATCTGCGCAAGTGACAGGTTGTCTTAAACGGTGCTTATTTGCATTAACAGCAACTCAATGGTTAATTAAACTGGTATTCATAAAAGATATAATATTTGCTGTTCTCAATAATTAGTATAACAGAATTTTCAGTAAAAATGTCTCTTGTTAAGCGACGTTTTCAGAAAATTTCCATAAAAAATTGCATTTTCCATTTTTGAACGCAACTTTTGCAAGACTAAGTAGAAATATTGCATTTACTTTTTCATTTAACATATAATATGCAGTCTATTCTTTTTTATTGAAAAAGAATAAGTTTATAATTATAATGCGTAAACTTTTTATAAGTATTTGCCTAAAAAGGAAAAACGTATGAAAAAGTCTATTATACTTTCTATTCTTTCTGCTTTATTGTTTTGTTTTTGTGCCAAAGCAGATAGCTTAATCATACCAAGAACTCACTGGGTCTACGAATCCTTAAATAAGCTAAGTCGCAATGAAGTTCTTTCCAGTAAAATTTGTGATTTTACCGGAAATCGTGAAATAAGCCGTTATGAAGTGGCTATTGCATTAGCAGATATGCTTGCTAAGTCTGAGTTGGCAGAAGATAAGATTTCAGAGGAAGACTACAATCTGTTGAAGAGATTAACAGAAGAATTTGGAAATGAATTATCTTCTGTAGGAATCAGAGCTGACAATCTAGAAACAGAATTAGATAATCTAAAAGAAGATATTTCTTCTTTAAAAAAAGACATTACTTATCTTAATGCTAATTCAGAAGATAGATTTAATTTTTCAGGAACAACTCGATTTCAAGTTTTAGATATAAATTATAAACATGACCCCCAAAAAAATTATCACGAATCAGTAATGAATCTGACATTAAGGAGCGGTATAAAAATAGATAATAACATCAGTGCTTTTTTGTCCTGGGGAACTTTGTTCTGGTCTGAAATGGAAGGAAAAAATAAAAGAACAGGCCCAGTTTACCAGTCTTATGTCAATATAGACAATTTTCTGAATGGTAATGGCTCTTTGAGACTTGGCCGCGGCATCATAAATCACGGTATTGGCATTATAGCTTATGATGCTTATGATGCTGTAAGATATTTGCAAAGTAAAAATAACGTAAATACTGAATATAATCTTATTTTCACTCGACAAGCCAACGGCGAGGATTATAATCCTACCTACAACTTTTTTATTGAAAAGATTAATAAGAGAAATAAATTGCATTTAGATTTGTATTATACAAATTATGCAGATGGTGAATATGAAGTTGCCTATTTTGCTGGCGTCCCCAAAAGAAAAGTCAAGAATTGTGATGTTTTTATAGGTAATATTGGTATACAAGGCTCACTAGACCATGACTCTGTCTGGGAATACGCTTTGGAAGGTGTTATTACCAAGTATCGGGATGATAATAATGAAGAACCACATCAGACTGGCTATGCAACCCATGCTTCAATGCGTTATACTCCTAAAAAATCAGATTGGGCTGCCTTGTTAGCTTTTAACAGTTTAACTCATGACTGTTATGAGGAAATAGGCACGAGAACCCGAATCAATCCTTGGGAAAATAATCTTGATATCAGTTACAGTGACATATATTGGGATTATGGAACTCAACTAGTTTTTCCGAATACCTTATCTTATAGATTTTTGTTGAAATATCAACCTCAAAAACATCCAGAACATACTTTGTGCTTATCCTATGATTGTTTTAAAGAAATGGATATAAACAAACCATTCTCTCACACAAATAAAAAATTAGATATAGATAGTTATAAAGAAGAGATACACAACGTTGAATACCGTTATAATGTATCTGAAGATACTACTTTCATAATCACTTATAATGTTGATTGGGATGGAACGCAAAAAACCAAGTATAATGATAACAAACAACTCATATTCACGGTTGTAACATATTTTTAAAGGTTAAAACAGAACCGATGCCGATATAACAGCAGGTTACGACATCGGTTCTGTTTTAGTAAGTCTACGTGTAAAAAGTAATCTCTAACTCATATAATCATAGAAATAAAATACAAAAAAGTTGTAACACATTAAAGTTCATTGTAAATTACACTATAGTAAATAATTCTAGAAAGTGAGAAACACATGAAAAAAATAGCATTATTAGCTTGCTTCATTTTGCTAAATCTTCACACTGCCAACTGTGCGCAGACAAATAATTTAGAAAAACAAGAAGCAATAAATTTTACAGCCAATATTGACAAATACTGGCAGGAACATGATCTTAATAAGCTATTAGCGCAACTTAACAGTACAGAAGAGCAACTTGCTAAGACCAGAGCTCAGATGCTTGCTTTATACGGAGAAAATAAGAAAATTACTGGCGATTACGACAAAGCCTTGGCTGCGAATACCGTAAGGGGAATTTATGTCGGGAAGGTCGTTTCAGACAAGGTCGTTGCATGGAAAGGAATTCCATATGCAAAACAGCCGGTTGGAGAATTGCGTTGGAAAGCACCTCAGGCCCCGGACAGTAGCGATGCAGTATATGAAGCCTACTATTTCGGTAGCAGCTCTGTTCAGGTTGAAGGCAGCGACGAACCAGCCAGCCTGTATCCACAGGGAGAAGATTGCCTAAATCTGAACCTTTGGAACAATCGAGCAGATGAAACCAAGAACAAGCCAATCATGGTTTGGATTCATGGTGGCGCCTACATTCAGGGTGGTGCCTGCACTGATGAGTATGACGGAACAAACTTTGTCAAGAATCATCCAGATGTAATTTTTGCATCTATTGATTATCGAACCGATTTATTAGGATTTATCAATCTTTCAAAAGTACCAGGAGCAGAAGAATATAAAGATTCTGCAAATCTCGGGCTGTTAGATGAAATCCAGGCACTTGCATGGCTGAAAGAAAATGCAGCAGCCTTCGGCGGCGATCCCGAAAGAATTACGATTTTCGGCGAATCTGCCGGTGGTGGTTCTGTATCTGCATTAACAATTGCACCACAAGCAAAGGGAATGTTCAAACGCGCAATCATGCAAAGCGGTGTTTCTTCTGGTTTCCTCCGAACTGCTGAAAAAAGCATAAAGCACACGGATAAAATCATGGAAATATCTGGAGCCAAAAATATCAATGATCTTCTGGCTCTGAACAAAACCGACCTAAGGAAAATTGCAACAATCATCAATTCAGAAAATCCAACTGATTATACCTATCCTCAGTGTGATGATATCGTTGTTCCTTTCAATATAAAGGAAACTTTGAATTCCGAACAGAGAAACGGTTTTGACATAATGATAGGAACCACCAAAAACGAATACAATTATTGGACAAAGCTTCTTGGCAAAGAATTGAATCTGAAGTCTATGCATGGTTCAAGAGATACACTGCTCGCTAAGATGACTGAAGATCAGAAAGCAAGATATGAAACCTTCATGTCTCTGCAGAAGTGCGATGAATATAATAAAATGCTGCAGCTTATCAATTATATAGCATTCCATTGTCCTTCGAGATATGAAGCCAAGACCCATGCAGCCAACAAGCAAAACACTTATGTCTATTACTTTACTGAAGAATCGAACAATCCAGATCTTCTCTCCTATCATGGATATGATTTGGGCTTTGTTCTCGGTAATGTAGAAGAAAAAGAAGCAAAAGATATTCCAGCAGCTTGGAAGCTTAGCAAAATCATGCAGCAGATGTGGGTCAATTTTGCCAAGACTGGTGATCCTAGTCTGAATGACGGTGAAGTAGACGGTATCGGCGCCATCAAATGGGACAAGTTTGTATCCAATGATTATCCAGTAATGATATTCGATTCTGCAGAAACCAAACAGGTAAAAGACCCGCTACAGGAAAGCAATGACTTGGTAGAAGATTTGTTCTGGCTTAAAATCAAAAAATAAAAAAAAGGGATATAATCAATGAGAAATACAATTATAACAGTACTCACACTCTGTCTAATGACTTTTTCAATGTCTAGCTATGCTGAAGAAACCAGCAAAAAACCGGAAGTCAAAAAAGTAGCTGACATGCTTTATGAAGTGACTTACGATGAATATTCCACTGAAATTCCAGCTAGTTCTGCCTATGAACTGATGTGTGGAGATTTAGCCTGTTCCAGCGTACGCAACGGCGGTTTTGTCGGCCGCAACTTTGACTATTTCATGAATCAGTGTCCAACCTTTGTAATCCGCACGACTGCAAAAAAAGACCGCTATGCGACTATCGGCGTCGGTCGTCTTGCCAAAATGAATTCAGAAAAGGTCGAAGCAGGACTGCCACAGGAAAAACTAGATCTTTTGCCATGGTTCCTTCTTGACGGAATAAATGAAAAGGGACTTGTCGTTAATTCCAATGTGCTGTTCAAATCAGACTGGGGTGAAGTGCCCCACACTGGAACCAAACCAGGTGCACCAGAATTAAATGACCTTTTCCTAACTCGTCCTCTACTGGACAATTGTGCAAATGTTGATGAAGCTTTGGACTATCTTAAGAAATTCAATATCACAGCAATGTGTTCTTCAAGAATGGACCTTCATTACATGATTTCCGACCCACAAAAGACTATTGTCGTTGAATTTATCAATAATGAAATAGTTGCAAAAGAACAATATATCATGACAAATTATTTCATCAATATGGATAAAATTCCTGAACATCCAGACGGACTGGAAAGAATGAATACCCTTCGTGAAAACTACGATGAAGGAAAAACCATGGAAGGCATGTATAGCCTTATGCAGCGTGCTAAGTATACCAATTTGTATAATGCTTCCAATAAATGGTATTCAGAACTTGGACTCACTTATTCCCAGATTCAGAATCCAACCAATAAAATTGAAGAAATGTTGTTGGATAACCAGAAGGCTTATGAAGAAGAACTGAAGTATATAAAAGAAAACGGTTTAAGAGAAAGCACCGAATGGTGGGATACAACTCATAATTCTATTTATGACATCAGCAACAAAAAACTGTGGGTAACAGTTCACGAACGCTATGAAGAAGGACCTTATAAATTCAGTTTATAATGCGGAAATCTGCAATTATCGCATTATAAGCTTTGCGGTATGCTAAGAAATCTTAGTATGCCGCCCTAAGAAACTGAGTTTGGTCTCTATAAGAACTTTGACTGGATTTTTTAATATATGGCTTTCTTCAATTGCCACATTATCTTCTCTTAGTTTTTCAACAACTGATTCTACTGTTTCTTCATCATATTCCGGCAGATAGCATGAAACAATATTTAATTCCTCTACAGAATCAATACGCCTAGCTAACGGTGTTCTAATCATTCTTCCTATTAACTGAGCAATATAAGTAGGGTCACTTCGTTTTCTTCTAGAATATATTACTTCCGCTCTCGGGCAATCCCAACCAGTAGAAATAGCATCCTTTGCAAACAAAACACGTATTTCTGTTTTTTCAGCAACTTCTTCTAGTTTAACATAAGATTAGGTTTGACTGTTGGCGATTTAATTGGGGATTTCGGCAACAACATACAGCTTTCAGAAGAAGATAAATGCTGGCTGGCTCTTTCCCCTCAAGACAAAAAATGCTATTAGGCTTTTTAAAGCTTATTAAAGAAAACAGATAATATTGCTTTTCTAACACAATATGTTTTAGTTGCTAATTCTTTTGTTGTTCTTTTCTTTCACAACGAAACCAGTATTTTATTTCAGCAATTTATTTTAAAACCACATATCTTTTAATAATATATTTCGATTTTCTGCATAAAAAAACTCCCTCGGAGCGGGTTGCGCCGAGGGAGTTTTCAGTTTAGCTAATTATTATATTAGCGGAAGTTGCCGCGCTTAGCGTATTTGGTGTGGAGGAGGTGATGAGACTTTTCACCGCATGGACCTTCTGGGAGAACCTTCTTGTAGGTTTCAATTACAGCTGGGTTATCCTGAGATTTTCTTGTTGGAAGATCTCTGTCAGCCTTGTAGAGGCCTTCAGTTCTGCGGGCAATCTTGTCTGCAGTGTTGAAGTCGATTGGCTGACCGCCACCGTTAACACATCCGCCTGGGCATGTCATAACTTCGATGAACTGGTATTTGCTCTTACCATCAACGATTTCCTGGCATACCTTGTGAGCATTAGCAAGACCATGAACGATAGCAATATTCAGGTCAACGCCAGCCACATTAAGCTTAGCTTCCATGAGGCCTTCACTGCCGCGAACAGCCTTGAATTCAAGTTCGTCTTTACCAAGAGTCTTCTTAGTAAGAACTTCAGCTGCATAGCGGAGAGCTGCTTCAGTAACACCGCCAGTAACGCCGAAGATTACACCGGCGCCGGTTCTTTCACCGAGAGGCATATCGTATGCTTCTGGTTCGAGGTTAGCGAAGTCGATACCAGCTGCTCTAATCATGCGGGCAAGTTCCTGAGTAGTGATAACTTCGTCAGTGTCGCGCTTGCCTTCAGTGTATTCGAATTCAGGTCTTCTGATTTCGAACTTCTTAGCAGTACAAGGCATTACAGATACTACGAAGAGGTCTTCGTTCTTAACGCCAAGCTGTTCTGGAAGCATTTCGCGCATCAAAGCACCCATCATCTGCTGTGGAGATTTGCAGCTAGAGAGGTTTGGAAGGAGTGTTGGATAATACTGTTCAATGAACTTAATCCAACCTGGGCAGCAAGATGTGAACTGTGGAAGAACTCCGCCCTTAGTTACGCGGTTAAGGAATTCTGTTCCTTCTTCCATGATGGTCATATCTGCAGCGTATACAGTGTCATAAACCTTCTTGAAGCCGAGTTTTCTGAGAG
>JAZUDR010000140.1:0-12053 GCA_045639725.1 Candidatus Avigastranaerophilus sp.
TTTATATTTGTTATTATTGTTTTATTATCAGTATTTTATTATTTGTTATCAGATTTCTATCAATATATTACTAAAACATTATGTATTATCAGTTTATTATCATATTTTTATTAATTATTATCATTGTTTTTATTGCAAATATCTAATTTTATGTAAACCAAGGATAATTAAAAGTAGAAAGCAGACGTTAAAAACGTGATATATAGTATATTTAGGGGGTATAAGGCATGTTGCAATATAGGCTGTTGGCTGCTGGCTATTGGCTATTGGCCGAGAGCCGGAAGCTTAAAGCTATAAGCTTAAAGCTATAAGCTTAAAGCTATAAGCTGGAAGCTATAAGCTCGAAGCTATAAGCTCGAAGCTATAAGCTATAAGCTATAAGCTCGAAGCCAGAAGCAGGAAGCAGGACATATTCTATACAAAGAAAGTTTAAGGCATGTTGCAATAGGCTTTTGGCTATTGGCTGCTTCTAGCTTAAAGCTTAAAGCTAGAAGCAGGGCATTATTTTATACAAAGAAAGTATAAGGTATGTTGCAATATAGACTGAGGGCTTGCTGGCCGGTCTTCACTACTGCCGCAAAGCGGCAGTTTTTCACGCCCGTAGGAGTTAATTATGTCGATGTTGGCAGTGACAATGATCGTGATCGTGACCATGATGGTCATCATGGTCGTCATCATCGTTATCAAGCTTGGTCTTTGCCGGTAGCATCATCATTAAAGCCTTCTTCTGGCTTTCGTCCAACTGTTTGTTCATAGCGTCTTCCAGTCTTGGACCATTGTTCTTTTCAATAAAAGCCTTTAAGAAACGTATCATCTTATCGCGCTGTTCTTCACTACCCTTAGTATGGGCGGCAACCATAGCACCGATATCTTCCGGAACAGCCAATTCAGACAAATAATGTGCTGCTTCAGGCAGATAGCTTTCTGAAGTAGCTGCGTATACTTCCAGCATCTTATGTAAACCTTGTTCATGCGGCATAAGCAAGGTAGCAAGCCCCATAGCATTTAAAGAAATCTGAGTATTTTCTTTCTGGGCTCCGATTTCCTGTAAAGCAAGCAAATTGCCCTGAGAATACAAAGCATATAAAGCATTAAGACGTATATCCATCGATTCTTCAGGTCTGCTTGCCAAATCGTGTAGAATATCGCCTGTGTCTTCCTTAGTAAAAGCACCTAATGATGTAACAGCCATAAGTCTTACTTCTGGAGCTTCATCACTGAGCATTCTTGCAAGAGCTTCAGGAGTCATATTCTCACTGGTCTTGTTCATGGCTTCTACAGCAGCCTGTCTTACCCACTTATCGCTGTGCTTAATACCTTCGTTCAGCATAGCAGCAAATGGAAGGTTAAATTCTGAAAGGTCTACAACCTTTATCATCACTTGGGCAAAGTTTGTATCAAGCTTCTGAAGAGCAATTAAAGTAGCATCTAACAGGTCTTTATCCTTGGTTCTCCATTCAACACGTAACTGCTTAATAGCAGTATCTGATGCAGGATTAACCAATAATCTGAGAACAGCTTCACCGCCGAGTTTTTTAAGAGCAAGAAGCGATGTTTCAATAAATTGATAATTCTCAAATTTATCCAATCTATCAATATTAGTTATCATTAAATTGATAATATGCGGAATCGATTTTGCTTCTTCTGCTGCAGACAGAATTTCAATAGCCTTGCTTCTTCTTGGTATATCAACATCAGAGCAGAGAACAGCAAGAGCTTCATCTTTCATTGAACTGATTTCGTTTCCTGTTTCATCTGTAGCATCAAGAATATCAGAAAGCATTGAAAGCAAACCAGCCTTATATCTGCCGGTAGTTTCCTTAACGGCCTTCTTTAATTTTTCAACAACCTTCCCACCCTTTTCAGGATGAAAATAGAAAAAGTCTTCCAGCTTTTGAATAACAGCAGAGCCAGTTTCTTCAGACAAATCAGGTAAGGCTTCAATCAAAACAGAAGTAGAATGGCCGCCAAGGTCAATCACATCACAGATAGCGTCATTCAATTCCTTTGGAGCAACATTTTCTAATTCATCAACAAGCTTACGAATAGCTACTTTATCGTGAGAATCTACATTTTCAACAGTAAAAGATTTTGTCATAATTAATCCTACAGAGCTTCAAGCAATCTTTTCAATCTAGAACGGTCAGCATCAGTCATCTTAGCAATAGCCAAAAGCTTTTTGCATTCATTCTTGAGTTTTTCCTTAGCAACAAAGCCCATACACTTTCTTAAAGTCATCATAGGCAGAACAGCATACAAAGAATCTAAATAGATTGCTCTCTGCCAAACATTATTGAATTGAGCCATCTTATTCCTAAGCAATGAAGTAACAGCAGTCATGCTCATAGCTTCAGAATTCTGAGGTTCAGCCTTCAGCACAGTATCAAATTCCCTCTGGGCGGAAACATATTCTTCTGCATAGAAAAAGGCCTTGCCAAACATAAGATGGTCTTCGATAAATCTTGGTCTATAATCGCCTATTTTACAGAGAAGCTTCATAATCTGACTAGTATCGCCAGAAGCAATCAGGAGCTCTATTCTACTCATGATTTCAACGAAGCTGTCTACTCCATCCTTGAATGTGTCCCAGACAGCCAGAGCCTTTTCAGGAGTTCCATTCATTATACAGAGTCTTGAATACCACAAGACAACTTCTTCATCTGCAGTGGCGTCATTTATAAGCTTTTCAAAAGTTCTTTCAGCTTCTTCAAGTTTATCCATTCTGAAAGCAGTATATGCATACAGGAACAAAGCATGAACATCATCCGGATACTCCTTTACGATGGTATCAAGCCTTGCACCAGCTTTTTCGAAATCTCTTTCAAGGAGGTCCAACTCTACAAGAGCCAGATCCAGTTCTACATAATGACCGAGATCCCTTATGCCGTCTGCTAAAGTATTTCTGGCATCTTCAACATTTCCCTTCATAGCCTGTGACTTAGCTAAGTCGATTCTATGAACAGCAACATTTGGTCTGGCAATATACAATTCCGAATATATTTCTGCAGCCCTGTCGTATTGTCTTGTCTGATATAGCAGATTAGCAAATTCATCAGCAATCAGAATATCTTCAGGTTCCTTGTGATGCAGAATTCCCAAATCATTCAAAGCAACTTCAACACGGATTTTTCCATCATAGAGCTTATCAAGTATATCGTATACTTCAGTTTCATAAGAGCTTTGAACATTAGAATATTTGTTAGTCATGCTCTTCTTGCGAAGAATAGGAAGTCGCCTGATCATTTCATTATATTTTTCTCTCAAGGCGGCTGGGTTTTCGATAGTATCAAGACCCTTGTTGATCAATTCAACAGCTTCCTGGATTTTATTATCTTCAAGATACAGATCAACAAGCTTAATGATTGCTTCCTGATTGTTTGGTTCAATCATGAGAGCACGCTTTAAAGTTGTCTGAGCCTTGTCTTTGTTACCAAGATGCATGTGACAATCAAACACACCCTTCAAGGGTTCAATGGAATTACAGGCTGAATCTGAAGCACGTCTGTAAACCTCGAGAGCTTCTTCATAGCGTGCAAGCATTTTCAAATCGCCGCCAAGCTCCATTAAAGCCCCCGTATTTTCAGAAAGCTTATCAATAACCTTAAGCAGAATGGCAACGCCGTCCTTGTATTTTCCAAGAGAACGGTAACAACTGGCAATAAGCTGCTGTATTTCAATATCATCAGGGCTCTGTTCTGCAGCCTGTTGGAAGGCCATGATTGCTAATCTGTAGTCACTCTTAAACATATAAGCCTTGCCAATATCATACAAAGCCATAGTGTTCTGTGGTTCCAGCTCAATTGCTCTTCCGAAACATTCGATTGCTCTGTCTACCTTATGCTTCTGCAAACAAACAGCACCAAGATTGATTAGAATATCAACATTGTCTGGTTCAAGAGCCAAAGCTTTTTCGTATTCCTTAACAGCTACTTCGTATGCCCCACTATCATAGGCACCGACTGCCTTGTTATAAATTTCCTGAACATTGGTATCCATCAGAATTCCTCCTGACGATGGCTGCGGCTTTCAGGGTCATGCTGCTGTCTTGAAGCCTGATTGGCCTGAACTTCCTTAAAGCGGGCCAGGTTATCAATCATAGCAGAATAGTTTTCAACTTCCTGAGGTGCGCATTCTTTAAACTTAGAAAAAGCTTCAAAATATCTATAGAAAATAGAAGAATTAGAGCTGCCCATCTTGTTCTTAGCAACATAAGCCTCAGTAATCGGAATCATGAAGCTGTCTTCCTTGCCCCATTCCCATTCCAGGAAAGGAGTATCGAAATTATTGAGATAATCACAATACAGGAAGAAGATTGCGTATGGGTCATAGAGCAAACCTGTGATTTCTTCCAGGTCTTCTTTGGTTGGGCGGCGATTACTGATAGCCTTTGGCAAACCAGCGGTAGCAATTACCGTGCAGCCTTCGCTCGCAGCCAGACTCTTCAGTTCAGACGCAAGAATGTTGCAGGTTTCATTGAAACCAATATGATGCTGTGTTCTTACAAGAATCTTGTAAAGCGGATCGATTACAACTGCAACCTCCCCTCCCCTTTCGAGGCGAGTGCGCTTAACCATTTTCTTAATATCATCAATAAACAGTCTGCCATTGGATTCGTCAATAAGAACAAAGCGCTTGCTCATGGCACCGACAGATTTCAGTGCGGCTGTTCTCTTAGCTTCGAAGTCTTCGCGGATAGAGTATGGGTTCTTTACGTAATCAATTGGCAGTTCAGCACTCTGGGAAACAATCTTGGCGGTAGTATCTATACGATTCATATCCAGACTGAAGTAAATCACAGTCAGTTCCGGATTCATTGTTGCCAAATCCCAAGCCAGTTGAGTAGCAAAAGTAGATTTTCCCATCCCTACCCCACCGGTAATCAGATAAAATTCCTTCTGAAAACCGTTGAGCTTTTCCATAAGAATTGGGAAATTTGTATTCAAGCCCAGATAGCTCTGTTTTCTGTAGCGACGGTCGGCAACCATTTCTTCCATTTCTTCGACGTAGGTTTCCATGCCTCTCAAGTATCCGGCACTTCCACGCAGGAAAATGGAACGAAGTGACTGAATGCCTTCACTAAGAACTTCGAAAGCTTCCTTTTCGTTATCTATGATTTTTTCGGAAAAATTGATGAAGGTTTTGTGGGCATCAAATCTGAGGTTTCTATCGCGAATCTGTTCAATAAGCGGTTCAATATCTTCCAGCATCTTAACCCCAGCCTTGGAGAATGGAGAGAGGAAAAGACTCTGAACACGTTCTTCACCGCCAACAACTTCAAGTTTAGTTTTCTTGCCCTGATTCTGATTAACTAATCTGGAAACGAGATTCGGAAGCGTCAAAGATTCTTCGTCTTCAATAATTTCCAGGATAGTTCCGAGCAAAACACGATTAGCCTCAGTACCCCTGAAGTCTTCAGTGGAAAAATGGTTTTCCAAAAGTTGCTGACCAATTACATTGGGGTCAAAGACAAGATTTGCAAGAACACGTTCTTCATCAAGTTCTACTTCGTGCAGATATTCAACCAGTTCAGTTTTTAACAAATTATTATTAGCCAAAAGAAACCTCCAAAGCCTGAATCAATAATATTAGTACACCTTGAGGGGTTAAGTCAATACTATATAAATAATGAATGAACCGTAGGCGCATTCATTATTCTTTCATTGCCAAGCATCAGCGACCTAGAGTTACATACACAGTATGTTGTCCCACGTAATTTACGTGCCCTGGGCCACCACCCGGGATTCTTTTTACATTTGAAACATCGGTGTAATCGACAGGGACTTTGCTGCTATCCTTGGCAAAAGAGTTCTTGGCTGCAAGTTGTGCACCAAGCAAAATATCCTCTTCGGTAATTTCACCTTCAAGCTTTTTCAGAATTACGTGTGCGCCTGGTACATCATTGGCGTGAAACCAAAGGTCACCCTTCTTTCCTATCTGGAAAGTTATCTGATCATTCTGTTTTGCATTGTGGCCAATATAATAACGACAATTATTCTGTTCAACCTCTGGCTTAATCAAAACCTTCGGCTTTTTAGCACTCTTATTTTTATTAGACTGCTCTTTTTGTCGTGCACGCCTATCTGTCTTAGTGTTTTCCTCAAACAGAAGCCAGGACTCTGTTTCAGCATTCTCTGCCAGCCATATTTGTTCCTCAAACCACTTAATATCGCTAGCCAATGCTTCGATTCTTTTATCTACTTCAACAATCCCGCGCTTTGATTTTTTATAAAGATTAAAATACTTCTTAGCATTCGCAGCCGGAGTTCTTGTTGGATCCAGTTCTATTTTTACAGCTTCACCTGTATTCCAGTCTTCAGCTTCAAGAAAAACAGAACCGGGCTTAATTCTGTAAAGATTAGCGGTTATAAGATTTCCAATCTCCTGATATTTATCTGCACCTTCATACTTAACACGAAGCTTTTCTTGTTCCTGCAAGAGTAGCTTTTTCTGCTTCAAGTCACGGTTCAGTAAAGTCACTACTCTCTTCTTTTCCTGTTCAAGACGTTTTGGTCCGTTCAGTTCGTCTTCAACAAAGTTCATTGCTGTATTAGCATTTGCAAATCCAATACACTCAGCATTACAAAGGTGCTTAAGCTCAAAAGCTGATATTGCGGTCAATTTTCCATCTTTTTTGTAAAGCCATGCTTTTTCTGAAATTTTAGCTTCGTGCACTATTTCCATTAAAGCTTTCAGCCTTATATCCGCTTTTTCTGATTCGTTTGTTCTGTATATAATTTCCTTTGTCACCTGCGGAGAAAGAAGACCTATCTTATTAAGCCATTCACTGCTCGGTGCCCCGAAAGCTTTCAACAATTCATTGCTGTCACTGGTTTCCGGGTTAAGCAAATGAAAAGAATCTGGTAGTTTATAGGTTCCGCCAACCAGGTTATTTGAAGTTCTTGAAATTCGGTCAAGAATCTTATAATCGGAATCACATAAAAAAGCGTCTGAAATTCTACCTGTGAATTCACCAAAAATATAATAGTCTGTTCTGTGACCAAAATATTCATCAACTGCAACAAAATGCAGCTTCACTACTCTATCAAAGCTACCTTCCGATTCATTGCCTGCAAGTTCAATGCTATTGAGTCTTGAATTAATGATTGTCCGATTCAAAGCACGTACAATCAAAGAATTCTTTTCAACATCCACACACTTGTCTGCAAGTCTGATTCCCTGATTCGGAGGATCGAGACATATATTGAGATCCAAAACCCCTTCACTGGTTTTCAAGCGCAAAAACATGGAACGCCCTGGTGCATCGTATGCACGTATAACAACAGGTCTACATTTTAAGCGTTCTGACAGATAAGCGATATGTTTTTTCAGGGTCAGATAATCCACACACCGATTTTAGCACAAAGCCAGCAAGAAAGAAATAATGAATGCGCCTTCGGCGATGAATGAATCGGCTACGCCGATTATGAATGATTTGCTTACGCAAATATGAATTAGGCTACGCCTATATTTTTAATACGCTTCGCTAAACAGGCTTTTTCTAATTAAGCCGCACTTCGTGCTAAAAAAGTCAGCCTTCGGTTTAATGAAGTCACGGCTGTCGCCGTTAATGAAGCCGGCCTATCGGCCTAATGCGCTTCGCGCAGAAGAATAAAAAGAAATAATAATATTGATATAGTATAATTAATATTATTATTATTTATAATATTTGGTTTATGCAGAATATTAGCGAAGCGCCTTCATTAGCGCGTAAACGCGACTTCATTAAGGCCACAAGGCCGACATCATTAGACCGAAGGTCGGCTTCATTAATTATCCCTTGACAATGCAAATTGAATATAACTATAATGAGGAATATGAGCGAATCTGCAATACAACTTATAATTATTACAGGCATGTCAGGTGCCGGAAAAACCACAGCATCACACTTTTTTGAAGATGCTGGTTATTTCTGTATGGACAATGTACCTCCTGCCCTGCTTCCAAAGTTCATTCAGATTTGCATTGAATCAAACGGCACCATGAACAAGCTGGCCGTTGTAATAGACGCCAGAGGCGGTTCATTCTTCCACAATCTCTTCTCTGCAATTGATGAAATAAAAAAGATGAATGTCCAGGTCAGAATCCTGTTCCTGGAAGCTTCAGACAATGTTCTCATCCGCAGATTCTCTGAAACCCGCAGAAAACATCCGTTGAACAAGGGTGGCAGAGTCAGCGACGACATCAAGGAAGAACGCAGAATCCTTGAAATGACTAGAGCAAAGGCTGATTATATAATCGAAACTTCTAATCTTAAAGGTCGTGAATTACAGGAAGAACTTCGCAAGTTTTCTCAGGAACTTATTGGACCAAAGTCAATGTCAGTAGTATTTGTAAGCTTTGGCTACAAGCATGGCGTTCCAGAAGACTGTGATTTGATATTCGATGTAAGATTCCTGCCAAATCCATTTTATATTCCAGAATTAAAATATCTCACCGGCTGCGACAAAGAAGTCTACGACTATGTTTTCTCTTCAAAAATAGCCGAACAGTATGCACAGCGTCTTCGCGGTTTCATAGAATATCAGATTCCGCTTTTTATCAGCGAACCGAAGACCAGATTGCAGATTGGCATAGGCTGCACAGGCGGTCATCACAGATCAGTGGCTTTCGCAGAATATCTGTTCCGCACAATCGCAGACCCAAGAATAGCTACGTCAATAATACATAGGGATATAACAAGATAGGCCGACTAATCTTTATTAAACTTATATCTCATTACCTTCAAAACAAATACTGGTATTTCAATCATACGCGTAATTCGTTTGGGTTCCAGCCATAGCCGGAAAAGCCATTCAATACCGCAATTCTGCATCCATTGCGGTGCACGTGGTAAAGTGCCTGATATAACATCAAAACTCCCCCCTACCCCGATAGCAACAATATGCTTAGCATATTTACGAAGCTTTGTAATAAAATCTTCCTGACGAGGTACACCAAGGGCGACAAATACGATATCAGCGCCGCTATCAGCTATCTTCTGAAGCATCTTTTCTTCATCTTCAGAATCAGCCTTAAAATATCCGTGCTCTACCCCAATAATATTTGCCCCTGTTTTTTCCTTAACAATTTCTGCAGCCTTATCAGCAATACCAGGCTTGCTTCCAATAAAGAAAACCTTATATTTTTCTTTGGCAACAGCTTCACACATCTGGCTTACCAAAGCTACGCCAGGCACACGTCCTGGAAGAGGGGTTCCCAAAAAATCAGCAGCCCAGACAATACCAGCACCATCGGGAACAACCATTTCAGCTGCCTGCATCTTAGCTTTAAAATCCGGTTCCTTTTTTGCTTTTACGATAGCAAGAGAATCTGCTGTTATTATATGCATAAAACCAGCTTCCGGATTAGCAATATGATCCTTTACCTTTGCAATCACCTGCTCAGGAAGAACTGCGTCAATCTTCATGCGAAGCACTTCAATGGTATCCGACTGTTTTTCAACAACAGTAATTTTTCTAGCAAAAGCTTTCAAAAAACCAGCTATGCTCAAAAGTAATAAAGCGAACAAAAAAGCATAAGCAGTAAAAGAAGCCTTCAGAATAACCAAAAGACCAGTAAAATTCAGACAAAGGAAAATCAAAGCAGTAAAATTAATAACCTTTTCCCTGTTCAAAGACCAGGTCCAGTAGTGTTTATCGGAATCACCCTTCTTGTGAAGCTTATTCCCAAAATAAGAAGCAGCTATCATAAAGCAGACAAAGGCTATAGGAAATACAATGGTCATAGCAGGAATAAAGAAACTGAAAAGAATAAGATTTCCTGTGGGCTCTATTATTGAAGCCATAGCCAAAGCAACACCAGCACCGAAAACGCCAGAACTACTGATTAATATTCTATTTCCTGAAAAGGTATAGATAATAACAGCTACAGCAAAGCTTGTCAGTGAAAAGTCCAGTAGCATTGTTCCTAAATTCGCACCAGGAACGTTAATCATATAGAGCAAATGAGTCAAAGACGATGTGGCAATCAATACAAATGGCATTTCATAAACAAGACTGGCCATTTTTAAACAAAATAGCAGAAGCAGAATAAAAACAGAATAAGAGACCAGTTTCATTAGAGCAATGCCTGGGAAATAGAAATACAAAGCTATTACTGCCGCAGAAAACGCCAAAGCGAAAATTAGCTTTTTTGAAAATCTGTATTTGTCGCGCAAAAAACCTATAAGGGAAAAAGCTATTATTATTCCGATAAGCAACCAATCAATACTCAACTCCTGAATAAAAGCCTTCTGATTCAGAAGATAGCCGCAAATAGTGCCTGCTATAGCCCCTAAATAAGGCAAAGGCCCAACATAGGTTTCTGTTGGGTTTATTTCATAGGGAAGATGGAAATTAATCTTGTTTGCTATGTAGCCAAAGAGACTGGTACCGATAAGTGCTAATGCGATTGATGAAAAGACAGCTTCTATAGGCATTTTTGAATTTTCTTAATCAGGTGTTGCCTGAGAGTTCGCAATACACAATATAATAAAGAATCAAACCGAAATATACGAGCTCTAAGGCAATCAAAAACGGAAACTGCTTTCGCTTTACATCCCACCAGTCCCAAAAGAAGTTGAGACGGTCGAAAAAAGCCAGTAATACGTGTACCATGCCATAAGCGAAGGCAAAGATTACCGTTAAGATTATAGGTATGATGTAATAGTAGAACATAGCGGTATATTACAATTTTGTACTAATATATGTCAAGCCAAGCCGTTTTTTAGTCGTTAGTCGTTAGTCGAAAGCCTGAAGCAGGAAGCCAGACTGATTCTATACATGTTTGGTGATTATGTATGATCCATACGCTTTTGGCTATTGGCTGTTAGCTGTTAGCCGAGAAAACAGATTTATTGCGTGCAACGAAAGTTGCCATCGAGCATGCGTCTGCATGCCATCGACGGCGTCAGCCGACATCGAGCACGAAGTGCCATCGAAACCTCATCGAGAAAATTCGATGACACCAAAGGTGTTCGATGTGCCCGAAGGCTCGATGACAGCAAGCTGTTCGATGTGATGCTACCGAATCGAGAATAACTACAGCCGAAGGCTCATTCATAGTCGCATCAGCACATTAAATACAACAAAAAGCCCCAGGCTTTTAGCCTGAGGCTTTTTTATTAGTCTACAAAACTTCATTAAGAATTGAGAACCCTGGTTGGGAAATTCCCTAACCCCCAGTCCCCAATCCCTAATCCCGGCTGATTATTAGAAGCGGCTGTAGATTTCAGTGTAGTAAAGGTTAGTCTTGATATCATCCTTATTTTCTGCTTCAACCTTACCATTCTGATAGCCCAGTCTGATTCTGGTGTTTTCAGCAAGCTTGTAAGTATATTCGAAAGTGATGATGTTAGCTTTTACATCGTTCGTATATTCATCAAGTCTGTCATCAGCCATTGAGAAGGTATTTGAAGTATTGTCTTCCTTGTTCTGGATATTGTCATAAGCAAGTCTGAAGCTGTGCTTGTCAGCATTCTTCAGAGTATAGCCCAACTGAACCTTGATATCCTTAAGATTGCAGAAAGCTTCATTTGTATTAGCATTGTTAGCCATAGCAAACAAGAACATATCTTCAAAGATTGTTTCATCGCCATCATACCATCTGTTGCTGTTTTCAACATTAAAACCAGCATTAGAATCTTCATCAGCAAAAGTGTAAGCTACCTTAGCTGTGAGCTGCTTCTGAGAATCGTAATTAACTGCTACATGGCCTAACCAACCCTTAGCATCGCTAACACTACCATCGTCGTCGTTTGCATCTGAAACTTTGCTATATACAGCAGCGATATCATAGCTTACTTTATTGTTGTTATTAGAAATTGGGCCGTGAGAACCAAATTCAATTAAAGTAATCTTCTGGTTTTCTTCAGCTGGAATGGTGTTACCCATATCATCTTCACCATAACCATATGTCATATAATAAGCGCCCAAATACATATCGTGGTTCTTATAGCTGTAGTCAGCGTTGATATTCCAAAGCTGGTGAGTATCATCCTTGAATTCTTCTTCGCCCTGACGCTGGAAGAAAGCATTAAGAGCAAGGTCTACATCGCCACAGCGCTTAGTGTAGCT
>JAZUDR010000141.1:0-7041 GCA_045639725.1 Candidatus Avigastranaerophilus sp.
AATTTAGCACCAGCCATCATACAGGCAGCATGGTTCCTGTTTTTGCCTTTGGTCCTGGAAGTGAATACTTCGCAGGTATCCAGCAAAACTTCGAAATTGGCCAAAAGCTTATCAATTTTATCAAATAAAAGTTTCTAATTAATTATTGCCCCACTTATCGAAGTAGGCTATTTCATTTTGTGGAAGCTTTGGTGCGGGGTCTCGCTTTTCATTTGGGTAGCCTAGTGTAATCATGGCTATCGGCTGAATACCTGCAGGAATACCCAATACGCTTCTGATTCCTTTTGGGTTTATCCAGCCTATCCAGCATGTGCCAAGCCCCTGGGCAGCAGCGGCCAAGACAAAATGTTCCCCGGCAATACCGTTATCGACGAGATAGTAGGGGACCTTGCTCAGAATTGGTGCGAACCAGTGAACTATGGTATCTGACTTAGCGCACAGAACAGCAATAACCGGGGCATCCTGTATCCACTTCATGGTAAGTCCTGGCAAAATACCACGATTGTATAATTCATTACGTGTTTTTTCGTCTTTTACAATAACCCAGCGCCAAGGCTGTCTGTTACAAGCAGACGGAGCATTATTGGCAGCAATGAGACAATTATTGATTGCTTCATCAGAAACCTGCTTAGAAGCATCATAAGATCTGCAACTATTGCGCCACCTAACAACATCCAAAAATTCGTTTATATTCATATTTTCACCTATTTATATGCTTTTTAACTAATAACTACTTAGACAAATAGCTTTGAATAGCCTTTTCTACCAAACTATTCAAGGTCATCTGATTCATTGAAGCATTTATTGCAGCCAAACGATGTAATTCAGGTGATATTCTCACGTTAAAACTGCCTTTATAGGGTTTTTCAGGCATCTTATTTTCACTCTTGCACATATCAAGATACTCATCAACAGCATTATGAAAATCTTCAACCAATTCTTTTGCCGATTCACCCTCAAACGAAATAAGTGCTCTAATTCCCATAACTTTGCCGTAAAAGACATTGCTTTCCTGGTCGAATTCGATACTACCAATATTCAAACAAAAGCTTAATTATTAGGCTGTTTCTAAATTTTTATTTTACATACTTTTCCATAAACCCGCAACCAAGAAAACGACAAATAATATATTATCTATTGTATTTCAATCTAACATGTGACTATAATATGTAAAAGAAATTCTTATGGAGTTTATATGAAAACTTACTTAAAAGCTATTTTTTGTATTTTTGCAGCACTTGCAATGTTCTCTTTGACCGCATGCGGCAGCAGTGGCAGCGATGAACCGAAGAAAGACACCACACTGGTAGGCTCATGGTATTTGTCAGAAGAAGAAGTTGAAAAAGATGTTATTTTACCTGTTCTACCAAATGCTAATAATGAAGTTGAAAATATGGTCTTCACCGAAAATGGCGACCTTACAAGCATAGATTTTGATGATGATATCTGTTTTCCTGATCAAAAATATACACAAACAGGCACAAAACCAAATGAACCACAACATCTCAAATGGAGTTTAGGCGAAGGGAAATTGCTCGTAACTAACAAAGAAGGAGATAGCGATTCCACAAAATATTCACTAGACGGTAATATCTTAACTCTTTATTTCGAAGAATTAGATGAAGAGTATAAACCAACAGGTGTACTGCTTAAATCTATATTCACAAAGAATAATCCTAAATACAAAAATGGTATAAATCCAAATCTATTAGGAATCTGGTATTTAAACAAAGAAAATAATATTCCTGTAAAACCAAATAAAAACAATAAAGTTAATAGCTATGTCTTCACAGAAGACGGTCGTTTTACATGCATCGATTTTGAAACCGACGAATCAGATCCTACATACATACAAACTACTGAAAAATCCGACACATATTCAGGCACATGGAATTGTGAAAACGAAAAAATTAGAATTACTGGAAAAGGTGAACCAACATTCATTGATTATTCTATAAGCGGAGATGTTTTATCAATTGTAGGAGAAGACATAGATACCCATGAAATAATAATAAGTGAATACAAACGAACCATACCTAGTTTGTAATAGAATTTGATACAAAAGAGTCATATGATTCAATTCATATGGCTCTTTTTTTATGCTACTCGGACCAATCTCACCTTCGCCTAACAAAAAGATATGCAACAAAACACAAACCGGCCTGCTAATCGGCTGTTTGGTCTGCTTCATCCGTCAGTATCCTGTTATCCTGTTCAACTTTCGCATAGCAGAAATCTACACTGGAAAAGCACAAACCATCTTAAACCGAGGCTAAAAAATGGCCTGCTAATCGGCTGTGTGGTCTGCTTCATCCGTCAGTATCCTGTTATCCGTTGCTAATAAATCCGGCCTGCTTATCTGAATTTCGCTAAAATAGAAACAGCCGAGCATTTCTGCTCGGCTGCTGTTGATCGAACTCTTTGTGAATCAGGTTTCCTTTTCGGAAGCTTTCAATCTCGTGGTTGGTCCCCGGCGTCACCGCCTTCGGGCCTCCCCTTCTTGTCTTCGTTGTCCCTTAGAGTTTTCATGACTGCTCTTCGGCGGGTATTTTGTTCGCACCAGACCTTCAAGCGTTTCTCGCTCTCAAGGTTCTAAGAAAACAATCACTACAACCTTATTAGTTTTTCGGTTTTGCTTTCGCTCTGAGCTTTTCGCTCTCTTTCCTCTTTCGGACTTTCCGTTTCGCTTTTTTTGCTTTAAGACTTCAAGGTTCTTATTCCACGGTTCTCATCAGCTAGGGTTCACTGACGTTTCCTTCAGGTTTTCATATCCCTTATAGCGCCTTCATCTTGGAGCGTGTCGTGTAGGCTTCACCCCACCGCTCCCCGGTTCCAGGCTTTCTCAACCTCTTATCGGGTGGTTTGCGTTCTTCCGACTTGTGGGCTTATCCCATCCCACTGGCACTTTGAGGGTTCCAGTCTTCAGAGTCTTACGTTACCTCCGGTCGGTTTCTGTTTCCAGCACCTTGTGCTTCCCTCGCTGTTACTGTCCCTTCTCGGCTTTCTTCCTTGGTCTGCGCGGGCTCCCTTGCCTCGTAGCCGCCTCGCCTTACGGTCGCTGCGACCTCGCTTCGCCTTGGCCCCTCGTCCTCGATTGCTCTCGGACCGGTTTCCGTTTTGAGATTCAGTTCAGCCTCGGAGCTTTGCTCCCGGTTGTTCCGCGCCTCGCCCGCCGCTCGGTTTCACCCTCGCGCCGCCTCGGCACTCTCTCTTGACCTTCTGTCTCCCTTTGAGGTTTCTGGCTTCTCATCGCACCGCTCTGCCTTCTGCTGACTTTAACAAATCTGGCTGCGTCTCCCACCTCGGTGTTCATCACCCTCGTGGTCTCTATGCGTCTGGAAGTTGGTTTTCCCTCGGTGTTACCCGAGTGGCCCTCCCTCTTTGGGATTCCTTCCTTCTACTCTTTCTTCAGATTCGAACCTCTTCATGGCCCTGGCTCATTGTTTCACCTAAAGGCTTAAGAACTGTCACCAGTTCTGTTCCTGCCTCTATTAAGACCATCGTCGTGGTTTTACGCATTGCTGCGCTCTGAAGTTTAAGGTTTTTCGGATTCTGATTCGTTTTTCAAAGAGCTTTGTTCTTTCAACGGAATGCATTATCTCACTTTAGATTTCTAAAGTCAACAACTTTTTTAATTTTTTTAAAAAAAATTTTTACTCATTGAAGTATTTTAACATCAGTTCGATGCGGCTGTCTGTGCCTGTTTTTTCATAGATGCTGGTCAGGTATCTCTGACAGACACGCTCTGATATAGCAAGTTCATTAGCCATTTCCTTGGTTGTTATGCTGCTTTTAATAATGATCTTCAAAACATCAACTTCACGTGGAGTAAAATTGTGCTCCTCTATAAAAGCCTGAAATTTGTTGGTTTTATCATCACGCTTAGAAGAAAGTTCTAGCTTCAATTCTTCCATTTCTTTCCTGGCTGCATTCTTTTCAAATAACCACAATGCAACGATTGCCCCAAAAACTGCAAAAGTAGTAAAAAGCTGCACACACTGTATTCCCCAGGTCTTAAATACCCACATTGCAGGCAAAACAGTTATTGCAGTTAACAAAGAGCGCATGATTCTTCCCATTCCGGCCCACAGTGCAGGATATTTTGTCTTTGGTGCAATATCCAAAAAGCATACAGTAAGATAAATTACATAAAAGCCGCAATAAAAATACATGAAACTCATGCTCAGGTTCATATAACCCGACAACCCAAGATACGATACAGCAGGAAAAGCAAACAACAGGGACAACGCTGTTCCAATGGCCAAAAATCTGCGCTTTCCGTAGTCTGCCAGTATACCGGCTATAAGAAGACCTATTGCATAGAACAATCTGGGCCATTCGCTCAGAACAAGCTTTCCTTCTGCATCAAAATATGTAACCAGACTGTCGTTAAAACCAAGACATATAGTGCTGAGCGCAACTACCGCAACAGCGACAACGGCCTTCGCCGGGCAAGCATCTGAATCTGCCTTATATGGTAGCAAACCTTCGAAAGTCCAGTCTTTAGCAGGATGCCAAACAATATAACCAATGCTGATAGCCCCAAAAACCATGGCCACCCAGAGCGAAATCTCAGTGATAGCTACCTTCTGAACTATATATTGCAAAACAATAGCCACAAACATACTGAAACCGATGATTTTTCCCATGGCTGGGCTATTCTGCAAAGCACAGGAAGCGCAATAATGAACGAAACCACCGACATAACCGAACAGCAGCAGTGCCAATGCAAAAACAACAGTATGAATAGTGTTGCTTACAGGAGCAAGAAGCCCTGTTGCCATAAATATAACATATAATGACATACAGAAAATCAACATGACTTTTCTTGGCTTTATTTCTTCTTTTTTGATGCTCCACAAGCCAAAAGAAAGATAACCAAGGCCAGTGCATAAAATGCCAACCGAATAAAATGTAAGCAGGTTTTCTGCTCCAATCAAGGCGGCAATATGGCTATTTATCACCAGTTCAGATAAAAGAAAGGTAAAAGTATATACAACAAAAAGCCATATTATATGCTTATTTTCTGCAATCAGTTTAAACATAGCTATTATTCTGCTTTATTCTTAACTTCCGTAAAAAATCTGGAAATAGCGTGCAAAATATGGTTAATACGCTCTCTATCCTTTGATATCATAATAAAACCATATCTTTTCTTGCATTCTTAGAAAAATTAGAATCATCTAACGAAGACATTGGAACTAAATCAACTTTCGTGCCCAATATAGTTGATAGCTCGCTTTCAAGCTTAACCCAATCAAACAAAGAAAAAGATTTATCCTGACAATCTATAATCAAATCAATATCACTTTCAGATGTTTCTTCTTTTCTTGCGCAGGAACCGAACACATACACTTTGTCAACATTATATCTGCCAGCAACAGCGTATATATTGTCTTTCTGTTTCTTTATTTCATCAAGTCTGCACATATTTGTTCTTTCAAAATACTTTTCTTACTCTAATTATATCGAAAAAAACAAAATCAGCAACATTAAAATCACCCCATCAGCCAAGGCTGACGGGGTGATTTCTCTGCTTAATTAACAACGATCAAAATTCGGTTGTTCTTATCGCAACAGCCTGAAATCTTAATCATTTGTTTTTACTTTTGGTTCACCAGAACAGTTAGAAATTTTACAATTATTAGCATATTGATGAACACTTGCTTTACCATTAATAGTTCCATTTACAATACAAGTAGAAACAGTTGTTGTATGTCCATTGTATGTATTTGCACCATTACCAACAATACCGGCAACAAAAGTGTTTCCTGTTATAGTTCCTTGGAAAGAACAGCGAGTAATAGTTGAAGAACCATCTTCTGCCAAACCTACAATACCGCCAGTATACTTACCTGAATTAGCAGAAACACCAACAGTGCCATTATCAGTAATAACGGCAGAAGAAACTTTACAATTGGTAATTGTTCCCTTACCCGAAAAAGTACCAACTAAACCTGCTGCGCCACCTGCTTTAGCTGTTGCTTTAACATTAGTAAGATTAATATTTTCCAATGTTGCATTAAATGTTTGTTGGAACAAAGCAGCCTGATAATCACATTCAACAGTTAAATTACTAATTGTAAGGTTGTTACCATAAAAGGTGCCTTCAAAACCACAAATAGGTGTAAAGGCAACACCGTTCATATCAACGTTGCCAGTAAGCTTAAAGCAAGCCTTTGGATCTTTTTCAACGGCTTTGTTGACATTGCAAAGATGCTTAGAGTTTGAAATCTGATATGGATCACTAGTAGTGCCTGTGCCGCCAGCAAAATCATCTTCAGTTGGTGGTGTTGGAGGTTCTGAAGAATTTTCATAACCAGTAACAGTCAAAGTAAGCACTGTCTTTGAATTATCAATAGCAAGAGTTTCTTTGTATTCTATACCATTAATCTTTACTATTGCATCCGCTGATTTTACATTTTTTGAAATAGCCTTGGTTTCAAAAGCAGCTAATGATTTTTCAGCTTTATAAGGAATGCCTAATAAGAATACTTCTGCTTCAGCATTTAACTTCTGATTATTCTTATCTACCAAATTAACAGTATATTTATTTCCTTTTTGTAAAGCAGTTTGGGTTTCTGGAACATTTGTATTTCCATCAACAGTTATTGGAGCGTTAATGCACAAGTCAGCATTGTTGTCAGTAGTTGCATGTATATTGTAATGACCAGCAGGAACATTATTGAAAACATAATAACCATTTTCAGTTGTTTGATATGTGTAATGTCCTACATTGCATAATTCAGCAATGCAAACAATAGATTTAACTGGTTGCACCGATGCTCTTGAATTAGCTAATAAGCTTTCATCTACCGTTATACGACCTTCAACCTTATAGCCATCACCGCTAGGTGGATTACTGCTGCTTCCACCACCGCCGCCGCAGCCAACAAGGGCAAAACCGATAAGTGCTATAGAAATAGCCAGACACAAACCTCTTAGCAATTTTTTCATGCTTTTTACTCCCTAGGAATACTTAATCTTTTTACATCAACAGAAAAGTGCACTTTTTTCACAAAGCAACAAAATTCCGTGATT
>JAZUDR010000142.1:0-3268 GCA_045639725.1 Candidatus Avigastranaerophilus sp.
AGTTGCAATTATTTTAAATATGAAAAAACTTGGTAAATCAGCAGAAGAGATTGCTCAATTATGCGCTGTAGATATTAAAAAGGTTCAACGCTATTTTAATTAAAGAATTAGTTCACGACTCTTTAATTATTAAGAGGTGATTACCATGACCAGAGATTTTGATGCTATTTCAAGCGTGAATGAAGCCTCTAGGTTTTGGGCAATAAGCTTGGAAGAAGCCAAACATTTGCGTTTCTTCAAGATTTTAAATCGTAAATTTGTGCGTTTCTTCAAGATTTTCTATTCTTATATTGTTCACTGGAATTTAGCAAAAACAACTCATTATAGTCACGACAGTTTCCAGGACTGAAGTAATACCAAAAATCAACTTTATCAGATTTTTCTGTGCCAATTTTTTCCCAGAAGGCTTCTTCGCCTAATTCTTCATACAAAGTGTTTTTGTCAGAAAACAGATTTGTTCCTAATCCAAGACGGTCACCTTGAATTTCGCAACCCAAAGAAGCAAGAATAGTCGGGAACATATCATACAGAGTAAAATCTCTATTTTTTTCTTTTAAAGGTGCAACCGGTGAATTTATAAAGCAGTTGTAAACATGCTGATGATAATCATCAGCCATGGGAATATAACCGTGTAACCGCGTAGGATGGTCACCTACAATAACAATAGTAGTGTCTGAATAGAATGGTTGTTTTTTCAACCATTCTACAAAAGCATTAACCAGTCTGGAAGTGCATGCATAAACATTTAGCCATTGTTCATCAAACTGGTGTCTGCAACAATCGTCTCGAAAATTTCCTCCCCAGAAATGAGTATCAATAGTCGCAATAACACAAGCAAACGGAGAATCAGAATTTGAAATCTCCATTATCTTTTTCTTTGCATAATCAAAAGTCTTTTTGTCTTCCATGCCCCACCAGCCATCATCATAGTCTTCAGGAACAAATTTTTCCTGCTTTGCAGTAATCAGGTCATAGACAAAATCAACCTTGTGTGTCTTTAAAAAATTATCCATTCCTGAAAAATGAACCTTTGAACCACAGATATAAGCCTGCTTATAACTATTATTATGAAGTATGTCAAAAAGGCTTGTAACACCCGGCAAAAATTTTAATTCTGAAGGATATTCATTTTCACCCCATGGAACTATAAATGGAATTCCAGAAGACTGGGCAACGGTTGCCGCCATTGTCCAACAGTCTCTCGATGGTTTCATACCAAGACAGTTGTTGTCGACAGAAAAACAAATATTATCCTGAGCCAATTTATATAACTCTGGGATAACATTATCATCCATAGCGCCACCATGAACTTTTGAGAAAAATGATGATTCAAGAGATTCAACCATGATATAAATCAAATTGCGCTTTTTATGTGGAAATGTTACAGAAACCTTTTTGGGAGACACAAAGTAATTCCTCAGCAATTCGTTAGGATGATTATAATTACCTATTGTTTTTGCAATCTCACTAACAGCAGGGAATAAACTTACAGAAAAAAGAAGAGAGGAAATAGCAGCTATTATCTTCTGTTTTGTCACATAATTAATTTTATTCCCGAAAAGAAATAAAATCATTAGCCCCAAAGGTATTAGGGTATAAAGTAAAATCGTAGCTACCAAGCGACGAATCAACCTCTTTTCCGAGCCAATAACAGGAAGCAGTAAGGCAGTAGCAATTTCACCAATAGCAGTAGCACCAAAGATTCTTTTTATTGCAAATTTTAACCCAAAAGCCAAAGACGCAGAAAGCATCAAGAAAACCATGGAAAGATTTATAAAATTCTTTTTTATTTTGCCAATCATTGTAAAATATCCAATAATACAACTGTAAATACTATTTAAAGTATATACCATCTTTTCATTTTACTTTATTAATTTCTTTATTAATTTAATCAAAATAATAACGGTAATACATAGTGACTTTTACAATCAGAATCCACAATTACAATCTGGACGACCTCAACGAAATACGCTATCTTCCCCACCCTATTAACCACATACGGTGTAGTTGATAATTCCTATTCAGACTATTTCCAGTCCGTCATAACCTTAAACGACCTATTTGAAGCAGATTTTTAAAATATTGCGATTCCGTATAATTCACGCATAAAAAATTTTGCGAATTTGTATTTTTTTTACGAATGAAGAAGCGAATTTTAAAAGTGATATGCAAACGAAAGATATATAACCGACTATTAGAGTAGAAAAATGAGTCGAAAGTCAATAATGGCTTATTGATAAAATACGTTAGGCGAGTAGGAAAATCAAAAATAACCAGATAAGAAATAATCTCCAAGCCCGATATTTTTTACCTGGCTAAGGAATATCGGGTTGATTTATGAGAACCAGAGATAGTTATTAGTTTTTTTTCAACAAGTATGTTCAAAGTATTTTTTAAGTTCTTAGAAACCCCGCTGAATCCCAACTTAGAGGAAATCATATTTGCCGAATAATCACCCGTTGCCAAAAGAGCTAGAATATCCTTTTCCAGTTCAGCGCTATTTCTGTGTTTACCAGGATATAGACGCAGATGACCATCGGTATTTTTCAAAAAATGGCTGTTTACAGGAATCCTAACAATCAATGACTGCCTTTCTACATCAGTAATAAACAGAGGCAAATCAGAACCATTTTTTTTCAATTGCTCTATAGTAAGCGGAATACCTGTATTTCTGCCTTCAGTAAGCCCTAACTCTTTTAAATAATTTCCTATTCTACGATTTTTATATTCACCTGCAGAACGAATTTCATAGTTTTTAATCATTTCGTCAGTAATAGAACGATTAAAACCAGGGAAACTTTTTATTTCAATATAAGAAGGTGTTTTTACAACTGTAATAGGCTCTTTTATCTGGTAATCCCTATGGTAAACAGCATTAGCCAAAATTTCTTTAATTGCATTTATAGGATAATTCCAAAATCTATCAGATTCCAAAATACCTTCATGCTTAATTATCATTTCAGAAATCATGTTGTTATTAATATACCGTAAAGCATCAAAAAGTTGTTGCTGAATAGGCCCATGGAAAGTGTGTTCAACCATGTTTTTCCCAGTCACATCCGGCATATCAACCACTTCTATATAAGCATAAGGGAAATAATCTTCAATATGTTCAGAAAACATTAATAAAGCGATGTTTCTAGGCAATAATCGTTCTCTGGGGCCGGAAAGAAGCTTCATGTTCTGTGCCAATTCAACTAAATCCATATTCTTAGATAGCTCATATAATGCGCTACCAATTGTTTTTAAATGCTCCCTTATCAGAACA
>JAZUDR010000143.1:0-20614 GCA_045639725.1 Candidatus Avigastranaerophilus sp.
TTCGCAATGAATCATGCAATCAAGATTCCCTACTCTATAGCCCTTTGATTTAGTCAAAGCAACGACATGCTTCAGCAATCCAACAGAGCTAATTCCTTTATATTTGGGGTCTGTGTCAGGGAAATGCTGACCTATGTCACCTAAGGCTAGCGCCCCAAGCATTGCATCCATAATGACATGTATAAGCGCATCAGCATCAGAATGGCCTTTCAAGCCCATTTCATGTTCAATCTTTACCCCACCAAGCCAGAGTTCACGGCCTCTTTCAAAGGCATGAATATCGTGACCTAATCCAACTCTGAAATCAGTAATCATAATAGCTTACCCACAAATTCTTCTGCTTTTTTACGTGCTTCGACGTCAAAGCCTATCAACTGATCAATGCTTGTAGCCGGTTCATTATTAAAAGCATTGATTGTATTGCCAATAACTTCAGGAATCTGCATGAATCCAATCTGCTTCTTCATAAAGGCGGCAACAGCAATTTCATTGGCAGCATTCATTACACAGGGTAGGATTCCACCCGCCTTACCAGCTTCAAAAGCAAGCTTCAGACACGGAAAATCATCGTATCTTGGTTCAAAAAAGCTCATAGAAGCAGCTTTTACAAGATCAAACTTTGGAACTGGTGGCTGCCAACGTTTTGGCCAACTGAGTGCATACTGAATAGGTAGCTTCATATCCGGCCAACCAAGCTGAGCTATTACAGAACCATCAGAGAATTCAACCAGACTGTGGATTAATGACTGTGGATGAACGACGATATCAATCTGTTCATAGGAAGCATCAAACAACCAATGGGCTTCTATTACTTCCAGACCTTTATTCATCAAAGTTGCAGAATCTATTGTTATCTTACCGCCCATATTCCAGTTTGGATGCTTAAGAGCCTGTTCAACGGTAACCTTGCTTAGTTCTTCTTTTGGGAAGGTTCTGAATGGTCCGCCGGAAGCTGTTATAATGATTCTTCTAAGAGGTGTCTGAACTGCACCCTGCAGACACTGGAAAATTGCTGAATGTTCACTGTCAACTGGTGTCAGTTTTACACCGTTTTTCTTAATAGCATCCATGAATAGCGCGCCACTGACAACTAATGTTTCTTTATTAGCAAGGCACATCAAATGCTTGCGCTGCACTGCTTCCCAAGCAGGCTTCAAACCAGCAGCACCAACGATAGCAGCAAGAACAGTATCAACTCCATTGATTGTAACAGCTTCTATTACTGCTTTTTCACCAGAGCCAACCCTGATATCTGTATCTTTCAAAGCAATACGAAGATCGTTCTCATATTTTTCTTCGGCAATTGCCACAAAAGCTGGTTTAAATTCACGGGCCTGTTCAGCGAGAAGCTGCCAATTTTTACCAGCAGTCAAAGCAATAACTTTTAATTCTCCAGGATTGTTTCTGACAACTTCCAGAGTGCTTTTACCAATAGAACCAGTAGAACCAAGTAAACATATGTTTTTCATAATAATGCTAATTTATGCTTTCTTTTTACATGTATGTTCAACAAAAACATCTACAGGCATGCCTTTAAGAGCTTGTAAAGCTTGGACAGCCTTCTGTTTATTTTCAAAAATACCAAAAACAGATGGACCACTTCCAGACATCAAAACAACTCCATCGCCTGTGGATGACAAGAGTTCCTTAACCTTTTGAACAATTGGATACCTGTGAAGCGTTACAGATTCCAAATCATTGAACACCAGCTTCTTAAGGCTCTGTAAATCACCCTTTCTGAAAGCCTCCAAAATCATAGCAAAAGCTCTTCCCTTTGTTTCGTTGTTACCCGGGGTATAATTATCATAGCACCACTTGGTAGATACTGAAACGTCATTTGGAATAGCTATGACTACAGTAAGTGGATTCTTGGGCTGTTCATAGAATTCAAGCTTTTCACCGCGACCGGCTCCAACAGCCAGACCGCCTCTGACTAGAAATGGAACGTCTGAGCCTAAGAAAGCAGCCATATCCATCAATTCTGCAGGTGTTGCAGTTTTTTCGAAAAGCTTAGGCAAACCAGTCAGAACAGCTGCGGCATCAGTGCTTCCACCAGCTAACCCTGCAGCCATAGGTATTCTTTTTTCTATGCGAATATCAAGAGCAGGTTCTATTCCGAATCTTTCAAGGAATATCTTAGCAGCTTTAAAAGCAAGATTATCAGCTCCGCTAGGCACATTTGGATTAGAACAGGTAACCCTTATTCCTGGTTCAAAGCTTTCATGAAGAGTGATAGTATCCTCCAATGAAATTGTCTGAAAAATAGTTTCCAGGTCATGATACCCATCCGGGCGTTTATTCTTTACCCAAAGACCAACATTTATCTTAGCAGGAGCCTGAACAATAAGAGTCTTCTTCATTGAATATCCTTCTTACCAAATAAAAATTCAGCCATTTTCAAGTCTTCAACAGTTGTGATTTTTGCAACTCTTTCAGAACCTTCCATCATAAAAACCTTATGACCAAGTTTTCTGACAAGTGTGGCTTCATCAGTCCCAACAATATTTTCACGCTTAGCAAATTCTAAGGCTTCGCATAGAATGCCATAGCTGAAAATCTGAGGTGTCTGAACCCTAAAAATAACGTTTCTGTCAACATTATCTACTATTTCGTCACCATCGACCTTTGCCAGTGTATCATATGAGGGAACAGCCAACACAGCATTCCCCTTTATAGCAGCTTTTTCAAAGCCCTTTTCTATTAAATCCGGAGTTATCCCTGGCCTTGCCGCATCATGAACCGCGACAAAATCAAAGCCTTCTCCAACAGCCTCAAGTCCATTTCTAACGGAATCCTGACGAAGAGCCCCTCCGACAGCAATAGTAAATTGCTTCTTAGGCTTAAAGCCGATAAGATACTTTCTTCCTTCATCAATCCAGTCTTCAGGAAGAACAAGTACTATTTTTTCTACTGTTTTTGAATTGTCAAAGCTTTCCAGGCTCCATTGCAAGACTGGTTTATCACCTAAAGTCATGAATTGCTTTGGTAAAGCAGATTTCATACGATGGCCAAGACCACCGGCAACTATTATAGCAGCGTTTCGCATTATGATTTTCTATTAACCAGATAAATAGCGAAATCTTCCAAAACAGGAATTCTTTCAGCTAACGGACCAAGTGCCTTTATGGCATCATTGCAGGTTTGTTCAGCATACTTTTTTGCACCTTCAAGTCCGAGAAGGCCAGGATATGTTGACTTACCCAAGACAGAATCACGACCAGTATTCTTGCCTAATGCAGCCACATCACCTTCTATATCAAGAATGTCATCAACAATCTGAAAAAGGAGACCTATTCTGGATGCATATAATCTGAGACGTTCCAAATCTTCTTCAGAAGCGCCTGCTAGAATTGCACCAGTCAAAATCGGGCCACAAATCAAAGCAGAGGTTTTTCCCTCATCTATTCTTTCCATTACATCCTGGGTAACGTGCTTATTCTCATTGGTCAAATCAAGCATTTGGCCGCCAATCATACCTACATGACCAGCTTTTTCTGATGCTATTTTAATAATCTTAACTACCTTATCAGCAGAAACTCCATATTCGACAAGGCTGGCAAACCATTCAAAGGCCATGGTCAATAAGCTATCGCCAGCAAGAATTGCCGTTGCTTCACCAAAAACCTTATGATTAGTTGGTTTACCACGGCGCAGGTCATCATCATCCATAGCCGGTAAATCATCGTGAATCAAAGAATATGTATGAATCAGTTCGTAAGCGCAACCAGCACGATAAGCAGCTTCGTCAGAATATCCAAGCCCCTCTGCAACCAAAACACAGAGAGCTGGTCTGATTCTTTTTCCACCTGCCATTACACTATATTTTACAGATTCATTCAAATTTGCAGATAATTGTTCGTTTACGGCTGGAAGCCAGTTTTCCAGCTTATTTCCTATTTTTTCTGATAAAGCAGTAAGCTTATTTAAAAAATCTTTAATTCTTTTTCCGTCTGTAGCCATTATCTACCATCCTTTTCCGGATCAAAAGGTGCTTCTGCAGGGTTCTGAATAGTTCCAAGAAGCTGAACCATTTTTTCTTCAGCCTTATCTAAGTCTGCACTGCATTTCTTAGAGAGAAGAGTCCCAATAGAATAAAGCTGCAGACCATATTCCAAAGAAGTGCCTTCCTGTTCCAGGGCATCAACAACAATTTCTAACTTAGACATAGCAGTTTCATAATCTAGCTTTTCTACGTCTTCCTTGCTCATTGCAACAATTTTTGCAATTTCCTTTGCAGTATATTGAGGCATATATCAATCTCCTTCAGAATTTTTAACAATACTATCTACTGTTACGCCAGCATAACCGTCTGCAAATCCAATGTTTAAAGCTGACCCTTTTTTTAACTTTTTAATAGAAGTAATTACCTTGCCCTGGTCGTCTGTAGCCATTACATACCCACGATTCAGGATAGCCTTTGGATCAAGGCCGAGAAATCTTGCATTAAGAAGCTCGAACCGATGTTTTATATCTTCCATGAAAGCCTTAAAGCGAACATCCAATTCTCTTGTAAGGTTCATTACATCATTTCTTTTCTCTGCAACGAGCAATGACGGCTTCAATAGGAATCTGCATTGAGCGCAGGCTTCATAACGCTGTCTCTGAAGCATCAGGTTTGTCTTGATATAATGAGTCATCCGCTTTGTCTGATGCGCAATAGCTTCCTTCAATTCATCCTTCACAGGAACGACAAGCTCACCTGCCACAGAAGGTGTTGCTGCTCTTTTATCTGCCACAAGGTCAGCTATAGTTGTATCTGTTTCATGGCCTACAGCAGAAATAACAGGTTTCTTTGAAGCACTGATTGCTCTAGCAACTGGTTCTTCATTAAAAGCCCATAAATCCTCAAGACTACCGCCACCTCTGGCAACAATAATTACATCGACTCTTGGCTCAGCATTCAAACGTTCAATACCAGAGACAATTTCTTTTGCAGCACCGTCACCCTGCACCTTTACAGGAACAAGATATAACGGCATATTAGGAAAACGTCTTCTGATAACCCGATAAATATCTTTTATTACAGCACCGGTTGAAGAGGTAACAATACCAACCCCCTTAGGAATAAATGGCAATGGAAGCTTTCTATCTGCGTTAAACAATCCTTCAGCCTGAAGCTTATTCTTCAGTTTTTCATAAGCTTCATACAAAGCCCCTATTCCGGCAGGCCTCAGATCAGTAACCACAATCTGGTATTCGCCACGGGGCGCATATAAGGAAATGCTCCCATAAACCATTACCAGGTCACCATTCTTGAAGTCACTAGATATGAAACGTCGGTTTCCCGCCCATAATGCAGCCTTAATTACTGATTTATCATCTTTTAGAGTGAAATAACAATGACCAGATGCTGCTTTTACGAGATTTGAAATTTCTCCTTGCACCCAGACACCAGAAAGGAGCTTGTCACCTTCAACAATGCCCTTTATATGCTTTGTTAAGGCTTCGACAGAAAGCACCTTTACAGGGTAAGGAACAACCGGTTTTAAAAGACTCATTAGAAGTTAATCTTTCTTTTCTGTCATTCTGATTTTAGTTAAGAATTCATCATAGTATTTATCTACAAAAGCAGTAGAGAAATTACCGCGTAAGAATTCTGTGTTATTCATGATAAACTTATGGAAGCTGATAGTATTGGCAACACCCTTTATTTCGTATTCATCAAGTGCAGCGCTCATTCTAAAAATAGCTTCATCCCTATTGCGTCCCCAGGTAATGAGCTTAGCTATCATAGTATCATAGCATGACGGAATCAGATAACCATCATAAACAGCAGTATCAATTCTTACATTTAAACCACCGGGTGCAATATATTTTTCAATTTTGCCAGGTGATGGAATAAACGAAGTTGTTGGATCTTCTGCATTTATACGACATTCTATTGCCCAACCGTTTGGTTCAATGATTTCAATATCAGGATCTAAATCCAAAGGTTCCTTCATTGCATCGCATATCTGCAATGCAACAAGATCTTGTCCACAGGTCATTTCGGTTACAGGATGTTCAACCTGAAGTCTGGTATTCATTTCCATAAAGAAGAAATGTCCATCTTCATCAAGCAAAAACTCTACAGTGCCAAGATTATGATAAATAATACCATCTTTACCGTTATTAATTGTTCGGACTACTTTTAAAGCGGTTTCAGCAATCTTTGTTCTAAGTTCAGGAGTAAGTGCAACAGAAGAAGATTCTTCCAATAGCTTCTGATGACGTCTCTGAATAGAGCATTCTCGAACTCCTAATGCAAAAACTCCGCCGTATTGGTCTGCAGCTATCTGAACTTCAATATGGCGAGGATTTTTCATATATTTTTCAACGTATACTCTATCATCACCAAAAGCAGCCGCAGATTCAGCCTGTGCCATCTGACAAAGATTAACAAAATCTTCAGGTTTTTCGACTAGGCGCATACCCTTTCCGCCACCACCTGAAGTTGCTTTAATAAGGACGGGATAACCTATTGCCTTTGCTATTTCAGCGCCTTCTTCCGGAGATTTTATGCAAGAATCAGAGCCCGGCATAACAGGAATACCAGCATTCTTCATAATTTCTCTTGCAGCTGATTTCTGCCCAAGCAAACGAATAGCCTTATGATTAGGGCCGACAAAAATACAACCGACCTGTTCTACTTTTTCTGCAAAATCAGGATTTTCAGATAAAAAGCCATAGCCAGGATGTATGGCATCGCATTCTGTCATTTTGGCTAAGGTAAGAATGGAATCCACATTAAGGTAGGAAAGTTCTGGGTTAGCAGGCCCAATGCAATAAGCTTCATCAGCCAATTTAACATGCAGGGCTTCCTTATCAGCTTCAGAATATATTGCAACTGTCGTGATACCGATTGTTTTACAGGTTCTTATGATTCTGACTGCTATTTCGCCGCGGTTGGCAATAAGTAATTTATTGATCATAATCTTCTCCTGTTATGCCTTAGATTCATCTGCTGCTTCAATAACAAAAAGCAAACGTCCATAATCGACAATGGAATCATGTCCTACAGCAATATTTACGATACGACCGTCGATTGGAGATTTTATTTCTTTTACAGAATTATTAAGATTACTTATTCTTCCGAGCTTTTCGCCCATTGCAACGGAATCGCCAATTTTTGGCCAGTAATTTTCATCGTCATCCATGAATTGGAAAATACCAACCAGTTCAGAACAGATTTCAGTATTCTGAGAGGTGGTAGCATCTACGGTAGTTTTCGCAACTGTCGGAAGTTCATTGGTAGTGACTTGTTTTACAATATTCTTGTTTTTATTAGAGCCACCCTTAATAGATTTATCTCTAACCATCCTAACTCGGTCTGATTCACCAATTTTAAGTTCTATTTCATCATAACCGTTGTCAGTCATTATTTTGTAGATTTCTTTTAGTTGGTTTGTTTCCATACCTTATTTTTCCTGTCTTACATAAATAGAAGCATATAATGATACCACATAATTCATAATTGGTGCAACAGAGTAGGAAAGTGAGGGAGTGTGGAAGTAAGGAAGTGTGAATATAAATCTTGACTATGAGGGGGAGGTACATTAGAATGCAATTGTGAAACTCACGCATCTCTATCAGGAGGATTTTCTAATGTTAAAGAGATTATTACTTGTTGTTCTTTGTTTGTGCTTTGTAATGCCACAGACTTTTGCTGCAAATCTGGATAGTTTGGTTCCAGCAAATGCTGACCTTGTTATTCGTGCTAATGTTCAGCAGGTTTTAAATATCCCAGAACTTAAGGCTAAACTTGACGAAGCTTTAAAGAGTGAAGAAGCCAAGAAATATGAAACAATTTTCAATATTAAGCAGGATATTAACAGCGTAGTAGTATTCGTTCCATTTGAAGCTGTAGAAAAAGGCAATCCATCAAATTCAACTGTTGGTATGATTGCTGATGGTAACTTCGATGCAGACAAAATCATTGAAGAAATCAAGAAAGCCGAAAAACAGGAAGGCGAAACTATTACCGTAACAGAAGAAGACGGTCTCAAGACTGTTAACTACAATGACGGTAAAGGCAACGAAAGCAAGATAGTATTCTTAGATAAGAACACTATAGTAATGGGAACTGTTACTGGTGTTGAAACTGTAAAATCAGTAAAAGCTGGCAAGACTCCAGCCGTAGCCAGCAAAGCAGATTTCGCAGCCTCATTGGCTAAGTTAAGCCAGACTGCACAGGTATCTGGCGTATTCGCTCTTCCAGAAAGTGCAAAACAGTCTGCAGCTGCTAACGAACAGTTGGCTGACCTTGGCAAAGTTAATTTCGTCCGCTTTGGTCTCACCAAAATGGAAGACCTCGACATTGAAATTATTGGTGACTTCGCTGAAGCAGCTAATGTTGAAAATGTAAAGACCGCTATTGATGGTTTGATTAAAATGTTGGCTTCTAACCCAGCCCCATACAGTGCATTAGAAGACCTCGTAAAGAATTTTGCTTCTAAGGTAGACGGTAAGTCACTTGCTATCACCAGCAAAATCACAAAGGCTTCTCTTGAAAAGCTTGTAGCATCAAATGGTGCTCCAGAAGCTGGTAAAGTAGCTCCTCAGCAGACTCCAGCCGAAGCTAAGTAAAAAACTTTTTGGACAAAAAAAGTCTCATCTATTTATTATAGGTGAGGCTTTTTTTATATTTACTTGACAAGAAAAACTTGTAAAGTTATTATACAAAAAGTTTTGATATTCATTTAAAGGGAGTTAACAAACAATGTTCAAGAGATTAATGCTTGTTGCAGCTCTTATGGTTGTTACCGTTGCTGGTCAGTCTTTCGCAGCTGACTTTTTGAAGATGATTCCTGAAGATGCAGATTTCGTTCTTCAGCTTAATGTTTCAAAGATTTTGGCTATGCCAGAAGTTCAGAAACAGATTAATGATGGTTTTGCCAAGGAACCTGAAAAAAAGAAAACCTACGAAGAACTCAAAGGTAAAACTGGTTTTGATCCTCTCAAAGACATCAGCAGTTTCGTTCTTTTCTCTTCCGGTTCTGTAAAAGAAGGAGCAGAAGCTCTTGCTGGCGCAATCGTAGAAGGTAAATACGATATCGAAAAGATTATTTCAGTTATCAAAGAAGATGAAGACTTCAAAAAGGATGCTGAATTAACAGTAATCGACGGTTTCAATGCAATCGTTCCAAAGAACACCAAAGATGGTTATGGTATGTTCTTAGACAATCAGTTTGTTGCTGTTGGCAGCCAGTCTGGCGTTGACGCAATTAAGGCTGTTAAGCTTGGTAAAGCCAAGAATGTTGAAAACAAGAAAGACTTCTATGCTATCCTTTCTAAGCTCGACACCAAGTCTACTGTTTGTGGCGCTGGTCTTCTTCCAAAGGCTTTCAAGGAAAAAGTTGCCAAGAATCCAAACGCAGCAGCTTTTGCTAACATCAACCTCTTCCGTTTCGACTTCAACAATGATGCCAATATGGTATTCAATCTGAGCGCAGAAATTGACGATGCCAAGAACGTTGAAACTGTTATGACTCAACTCAATGGTTATGTTGCAATGATTAAGATGTTTGCAGCCCAGGAACCTGCAGTTGCAGAAATCGTTAATATGCTTACAGTAACTAGCGAAGGCACTTCTGTAAAGATGGGTCTCAATGTTCCAGCAGAAAAACTTGCTGAACTCAAGGCTAAACTTGAAGAAAAAGCAAAACAGATGCAGGAACAGAAAGCTAACGATGCAAACGCTCCACGCGAATAATCTAACGTCTTAAAGAATAAAAATACCATCTGATTTATCATCAGATGGTATTTTATTTTAGTCATTTTCAAAAACTTAAAACATAAAAACTACAAACATTTGTATTATCAGTAAATTCATATATTGGCTGCTTATTTATAAGTAATGGAAATGCTTTAAATATTTTTTTCCCAGAATCATTAGCAGGCAACACAATTAAGTTTTTATCATTAGGATTACATTCTAATATTGCTTTAAAAATTTCATCGATATCAGTAACTCTTGTAGGGAAAACTCTTCTGGTAAACATAAAATCCTGACATTTTCCATGTATTAATGGATCAGCTAGGTTATCTGGTTCAACAGCATAAATAATTGTCGCATCCCTGAAGCGTTCTGCAATTTCTTCCCTATCAGGAGGAATGTCGTAACACCACTCTCCTGCTGAAGCATAATGCGTAGACAATGCCATAATAATCATAAAGCAGAAAAAAATATGTTTATTGTATTTAACCGACTTGAGCAAAGTAATAAATCTATATATTGCTGCATATACTAACAACGCAAAGCAAGGAAGGATACTAAACAGGTATCTACCGAGATATATGCTGCTTCTGATTAGAAAAGTATAACTAGAAATAATAACTATATATAGACTTACTGCCTGTGCAAGAATAATCCATCTTGAATCATTCTTATGCTTATAAACCCAGAAAACTTCTAAGAAAGTGGCAATAAGCAAAAATATCCATACAGGTAAAAAACTTATATTTTCTCCTATTAAGTGAACTATGTCTACTGCCCACAAGAAAAACTTATCAATGCTAGCAGCGAAAGTATAATTGCAAATCATAACCATGTTTGCCAACAAAGTCTTAACAGGAAAAGCCCCTAAAATTCCACCACACATTTTGCCATAATTTAAGCTTGTTGCCTGTTTGAATATCCCAGGGAAAATAGAGAAATAAGCCCCAAAAGACAACAAAGCTATGATTGCAAAACGCCAAAGAGTATTATAATTCTTCTGACCAATAAAATAAGCTCCACATCCAATGCATAAACAGAAATAATATACAGCAAAATGGTTGTGTGTCATAAAGCCTAGAAATCCAAATACAAACAGTAACCAGCCATTAAGCTTTTTTATCTGATTATCTTTACATATTTTTAGCGCGATATGTGTAATGCAGATATACCAAAGTGTAACCAGACAATACATTCGTATATAAATGAAATTATTAACAGCCGCCATGCTAAAACCAAAGTAAGCGCACATAAAAAACGCCATTAAATCCTCTTCAAAGAGTTGTTTAGACAGCTTATACAATGATATCTGAACAAATATAAAAACAATCAGACATATAATCTGCCCATGCCATCTGTTAAAAGTATCCGGGAAAAAAGAACAAATGGTATGAAGCAAAATATAATACAACGGAGGATGCAAATCAGCCATCTGATTGTCATATACTTTATTATACGAAAAACACTCGTTGGGCTGAACCGTTATATATTCAAAAAATTTTCTGCCATCAACCCAATGATTGAAAAAAGTATTTCCTTTGTCTCTATAAAAGCCATTTTCATAAAGAAATGGAGAATCGTAACTGTTAGCTAATCCGTATGACCATATTTCATCATAAAAAAGAGATGTTCTGATATGCATATAATAGACCAGCATAATTAACTGAACCGCTACGAGTATAGAAAAAAATATTGTGTATTTTCTAGACATGAGAATCAGAATTTAAAAACGCCTTGAACGTCCAGTCTTCGTTCACGGAAATACTTATTGATTCTATCGCCAAAAGATGCAAAAACGTTGCCGCCGGCAAGCTTGTAATTCAAATAAATCGAGCCGCCAACACCATTTTCATTAACATCATCATCAGTGTCAAACCTATACTGGTTATAGGTATATTTTGCGTCAACACCCCACCAGAACTTCGAACCGACATTCTTTTCCCATGAAAGAGTAAATTCCCCGCCCTTATAATCTGAAGGTGCCCAATAATTGAGGAAATTACCTTCCACATCAGTCTGAAATTCATAACTAGACTGATAAAAACGCAGTGACGCAGTAAGGAACGGCATCTTCTTTCTGAAAATAGAATGAATCACTTCTGTTTCATAGCGTCGTTTGCTATTATCATCTGAGATTTCAGACAATGTAACAGTCTGAACCAATCTGGTCTTTGGATGCAAATCGCCATAAATCGCAATAGCGGTTTCTTTTTCTTCATATCTGTTATGAAGTGTATATATATTTTCTTTAAAAGCATTAAAGCTATATTTTAATGCAAGCTTAAAGTTATCATTTCCTGCAAGGGCATCAAAAGAATAACCATTAATAGTTTCGGATTTACTAAAGAGTTCGGGGGCATATGTTCCCTGGATATGTGAATTTTCATTGAAATCATATCGAAGACCAGCCTGAAGTACGTCTAAGTCCATTTCATATTTATTATCTTCAAAATTCCACTTTTCATATCTGAAGTTAGTTTTCAACTTAGTATATTCAGTGCTTGGAAACATCAGTTCGAAATAATACATTATTTCGGTCAGGTCTCTATCATCTTCGTAAATACTAATTCCAAGACTACCTTCTTCTTGCAATCTCTTTCTGAATTTATTAAACTCATTTCTTTCATCCATAGCAGAGGATTCAAGCGTAATAACTGTATCCATACGATTTCTGGCATCCTGAAACTCGCCTAACTGATAGTGAACCATCATAAGTCCCTGATTAGCCATAAAATTATCTGGAGAAATCTTCAAAGCCATTTCATAAAAACGTTTGGATTCCTGCAATTTACCCTGTCGACGGCGTAAATCTGCTAACTCAAGATATGCATCTACTTTATTGGGTTCTCTTGTCAGTTTTTCAATAGCCAGATCTCTTTCGATATCATGCAAATCACGAAGTTCCCTAGAAAGAGTGTCAGGGCTTTCATCTGTTGGGTATAACAAATCGTATGGCTGTGCATAGCAGTTGCTACAAGCCATCAAACAACATAAATATAGTGCTAATACAAGGAAACGTTTCATAGGATAAATTATCGGCAAAAAAAGGTAAATATTTATAAAGGTATCAATATTAACTTGAAGTTATTCAACATTTTAATTACAATTATAGCCATGAAAAACTTGCTACATCTAAAAATATCAGTAATGCTATTACTGATGGTTATTTTGTATACTCCTTCCTTTGCTGCAGTAAAGGCTGGGATAGATGTTTTAGCAACTCAGCACCCTACTCTGGTCAAAGGCAAAAAAATAGCTGTTTTAACGTCTAAATCAGCATTAGATTCCAATCTCATGCATACAGTAGATAGATTAGCAAAAGCAGCAAACATTAGGGTAATCATAACCGGCGACCATTTTTTCAGAGAAACTATCCCCGGAACTCGTGATGAAGAAGGTGTTTATGACGCATTAACCAACGCAAGGGTTGTAGAAATTCTAGATCCACTCCAGAAACCTGACAAAGCCTTATTTGAAGGTGTAGAAGTAATAGTCATAGATTTTCAGGATATTGGAATCAGGTATTATAAATATGTAACCTTAATGGCCCAGGTTCTTGACGTAGCCCGTGATGTCCAGATTCCAGTAGTCCTGCTGGATAGACCAAACCCCATCAGTGGGAAACTGATTTCCGGTCCTGTGTTAGAAGTATCTTTACGCAGTCGCTTTGGCGTCTATCCAATACCGTTGATTTATGGGATGACACTCGCCGAACTGGCTTTATACTTCAACAAGGTCTTCGGTCTTGGAGCCAATCTCACAGTCATTGGCATGGAAAATTATAAAAGATGGATGAGTTATAGCGATACTGGTTTGCACTGGGTTCCACCCTCTGATTTTATACCCGAATCAACTACACCATTATATTATGCTGCAACCGGTTTCATCGGAGAAATTGGCGTATTTTCAACTGGGGTCGGTACCAACAGGCCATTCCATTATATACTAGCTCCTTGGATAGACGGAGAAATATTTGCTGATAAGCTAGAAAGCTACAAACTTCCTGGAGTAAGATTTATTGCTGCTCAGGAAAAGCCTTATTATGGACTATACTCAGGTCAAACAACAGCCGGAATAGAAATAGTAATAACCCAGAAAGGAACCTTTGATCCGTTCCTGACTGGCGCTGCCATTTTAAAAACCCTGTTTGACCTTTACCCGGATCGTATACCGTTGCAAAATCCAGCAGCCGCAGAAGCAATAGACTGCTTAGCAGGTTCAGCAAATCTCAGAACAATGATAACTGCTAAGCAACCTCTAATGCAAATATACTCTGCAATGCAGAATGACTTAGCAACATTTATGCAAAACAGGAAAGAGTTTTTGATTTATTCGGAATAGAATTATGTCATATACAAAGCATGGTGTTTCAATGGTAGAAGTAATGATAGGTGTCTTTTTGCTGGCACTTATACTAATTCCATCACTGAATGTCGTTATTAGTCAGACTCAGACTGTTACCAAAACAAGAGACCATTCTCAGGCAGCCTTTCTTGCACAGAAAATATTTGAAACAGCCCATTCTTTTTCCTTCAAGCTTCTTGATGCTGACCAGTATAAGAATGAAGCAGAAAAGCAGAAAAAAACGCTTGAATACAAATTAAAGAATGATTCTAATTTCAATACTTATATATTAAATGGCATTACTTACAAATTAGACCCAGAATACACAAGCATAGACCCAATAAAGACAACAGGAGCTTCAGAAGATACAGTTCCAAATATCTATGCATTAAAATATAGAATAGTCTACACAGGTTCAGATAAACGGGAACATCATCTCGATATCCAGACCATGCTTGCTCAGAGGTAAATCATGAAAAGAAAAGCATTTACCTTAGTCGAATTAATGTGCGTATTGATTCTTATGACTCTAGTGCTGACTTATTTGTGGAAAGTTTTTTCTGCTGCAAATAAGGGAGCAAATGAAGTCATTTCTAACCATCAAATCAATGATGAAATAGACAGAACCATGATAAAAATAACAGATGATATACGCGAAGCAAATGCGATTGATGCCGACTACCCACCAATCTATGAGCAGTCCGATATTGCAAATCTGAAAACAAGTGATGAAAATAATCAACTTAGATTCATAAAGGTTGATTACGACTTCAGTAAAGACCCATCAACATTGGGAGATGACGAGGTCAACTACACCTCTATTCAGGTCAGATATTACCTGGAAAAGGAAGATAGCACCAAAGAAAACTCCAAATGGCTTTTAAACCGTGAAATGACTCCTATTGATTCAAATATGCAACTGGTAGAATCAGGCACAACAGTTTACAATATACTATCAGGAATTGACGAATGCATTTTCTACAGAGTCAAGGACCCAGATGCAGCCAGAACAGGCAATGTCTACATTGATATTAAACTTGGCCGCAAAGACAACGGAAAATACGCTAATGAAGCCACAATAAGTGTAAAAGAAAGAGGTTCATTACCAGCATCATGAAGAATATAACCAATAAAAAAGGTTCTGCTGTTATAACCGCAATTGGTTTAGCAATAGTTTTACTTATGATAATAATGGCTGTTCATTCTTTTACAAGCTATAGAACCCAAACAGTTATTCAGGAAAGTAAAAAAGTTAAGGCTCTTGGCTTAGCTGAAGCCGGCTTAGAATTAGCCCTTGGTGAATTATACAACAGTTCTAATTTTGAAACTCACAAGGTTAAACTGAATACAACTGATAAAAAGCTTGAATGGGGCGATGCTCAGAACCGCAACAACACACTCGACGCCAATTCCGATTACAAATTCACAGTAGATAGTGGGAACTTCGGAACACTCTCAGGTACTCTTGGCGATGGGGAATATAAAGTCAGAGTAGGAAATATCCCCTATCAGGATGATGATAACACAAAGACCATTGATGAAAGCAAAAGCTATGTAAGAATAGAATCAATGGGTATATATGACAAAACAGTAAGAAAGATTATTGCTGTAGTCAACAGACGTTATCCAACCCGTGAATTTCTTATGTATGACGGTGGAGTTTTATCGTTGATTTACGGGCAAACCACAGGTGATAACGTAAACGTATTCGCCACAGGCCATCTTTATGGTCACGAAGGCATAGAGTTAGGCCAAATATCTATGTCTAAGCACAGCACTTCAGGAGTTGGTTCACACGGAACCAAGCAAAAACTGAACGATATTAGTGCCATATTAAGTGGAGCGGGCGGAATTTTCTTTTATAGTCCTATTGAAGCAAAGTTTAAAAATCGCTCTGGTTCTGAGTTGAATACAACAATAGCACAAAATACAACTTATCCGACCAATGGGACCTATTCTAGTTCTGAAGCCGAAATGTATGGTGAAATGTGCAGCGAACTGAAAGGCACAACTCCGGCAATAGCTTCTGAGCTCACAAGCTGGATAAAAGACAAGAATTCGGGTATTAGTATTCCTCCAAACTCCCCCTCCTTTGAGCAATATAAAAAATCAGCTCAGGAAAAAGGTAAGTATTATTCAGCCAGCGATAGCAGTTCTGAAAGCTGCAAATATCACATCCACTCCGGTTGGACAAAAGATGGCAAAAGCGAATTAGATGTAGTTTACCTTGATTTTGGCAGCAATACCAGAGAATCCAAGGTTGAAGTTCCAGAAAACGGCATAATATACTCAGAAAAAGATGTTGTAATAAAAGGTAATCCAAGAAAGGACCTTACAATAGTAAGTGAAAAGAATGTATTTGTAGCTGGTGATTTCAATCAGGCTGGCAATTACGATTCAAAGTCCAAAAGTGGAGAAATAGCTCAGCGCTACGGCTTCCCACAGGATTACGACTCTAATACAAATGCACTTACAGCAAATGATTACTGCCAAAGCTCAAAGGATTTGTTCAGAGAAGATGCAAAGGCTAAGGACGGTTCATTCAAGTATCATGTATCTGCCACAGTCATAGGTAAGGAAAGAGTTGTATATGACCATAGAAGTCCTGTTGACTGCTGTGAAAACGAAATAATACCTTATCTGAAATATGAATTAGCAAAAGCAATAAGTGTTGATAAAGATAAAGCAGAACAGTGCCTCTCACCGAACAATATTGAAAGTCTGACTATAACAGCGTCAAGCTCAATAGAAGGCTTTAATGCCAGCATAGCAAGCTTCACTAATGATTATGCCATTGGTCAGAATAACTCAAAAGCAGACGAACTTAAAGACAAGCTTAAAGAAACCTATGAAAGCTGTAACGGTTCATTTAACTATGAAACCTTGGATAAAATGACATTAGACGTATGGCAAGCATACGTAGACGACTTTAACAGTGATGTAAAAGGCAAACCAAGTGCTTCAGGCATGGAAACTTCTCAAGGTATATACCAGCTTCTATTTAACTTACGAAAAAAAATGGGTAGCAGCAATAATATTGGCCCATTAAGCGTTTCTCAGATTAAAGATACCGCCGGAGACTACCTGTTCTACCCGGAAATGACAACTAACGCAATGTTTGTCAGTTGCGGGAAACAAGGTAATCTTACCTATTGTGGCCCTGACGTACATAGATATTATGATGAAATTGGTTATTCAAAAAGTGTTACAGGCTCATATATAGCCGACTGGTATACGATGCTTGGTCTTGTTCATAGAGTTCTAGGTTCAGAAACCTTTATGAGGCTTTATGATGTTCACCGTCTAGACTTAAGCAAAAATAACTATGTGCCTCCAACCAGACGAAAAATATATGACGATACCCTGCCCCAGACTGTTGGCAACAATAACATGGAAATAACAGGCTTTGTAGTCTTATCATGGCAAGAGCTGTCAGCAACAGAAGAAGAATTTACAGCTTTCTAACTATGATTATCTGACTATATTTGCTATACTAGATAAAAATCAGAAAGGTAATATTTAAGGTAGTATTATGGAAGACCGTTGTCCTCTTTGCTTAAAGATAAAGGAATTCAATATTCCAGAAGAAGAGTATTTAAAATACCAGAACACAGAACGTCTGGTATGTAAAAAATGTGCAGAAGAAGTGCAGGGACAAATGCGCCCAACATGGCAGGTAATTGCCGGCAGAGTCTTTCCAAGAAGTCTCAGAAATCTATAATAAACAGCAACGTATATTCCTATTAATACCCAGGCATTATTTGATTAAATAATAATGGATAACAAAAATATTGAATTATTTTGTCAGATACTTTCTAGAGAAACAGGAATAACCTTTCCCGTTTCAAGATACGCTTTTGTATACAATCGTTTAACTACACTTTTTGAAAAATATAAATGCAATGACCTTACTGATTTGATGGCCAAAGGGAAGCATGACCCCAAAATAAGAATAGACATGCTAAATGTTCTGACGACCAACGAAACATGGTTTTTCAGACATCCAGAACAGTTTGAGATACTAAAAAAGAAAGTTATTCCAGATTTATTAGCTAGAAAAAAGGATAAAGTTATCAATATATGGTCGGCAGGATGTTCTATTGGAGCCGAGTTATATTCAATCCTGATAACGCTGCTAGAAACAATCCCGGCCTCCACTAATTTCAGAATAAATCTTCTGGGAAGCGATATATCCTATGATGCAATAAGTCTAGCCAGAAAGGGCGTATATGATTCCCGCGATTTGCGCATGACCGACCGAACATATATCCAAAAGTATTTTGATCAAATAGATTTTAAAACTTTTAAAATTAAAGAAGATTTAAAAACATATGTTAACTTTGAATTTTTAAATCTGCTTGAAACATGGCCGCCAAGAACCTTTGACATTATCTTCTGTAGAAATACAATGATTTATTTTAATGAAGACAGTAAAAATCTAGTAGTCAGCAAGTTATTCAAGGCCCTGGAATTAAACGGCTATTTTTTCACCAGTGCCAATGAACAAATAGATTTAAACGAAGAAAAATATGGTATACAAAAGATATTTCTAGAAAATGATGTTGTATACCAGAAATGCAAAAGCCTTAGCAGCGCCTGCGAACTTTATTTCAACACTCCATCTGATTTATTAAAAGCAACAAATCATCTGCGCCGCAATGCTTATAATTTCCAATTTGGAAATCCTTCGAAATCGAAAAACGGCAACAACGTCAGATGCATCATAATTCGAGCCTCTGACTGCGAAAAAATAATCAGATTCCTTTCTTTTAACGGAATAGAAATAACTAGAAGCATCTGTATAAAGAGATAAAATATTTTATTCATTCAAAGCCTCCAAATTGCCGATTAATTTACAAAGGCATAATTAGATAAAAATCAGACTGCCAAAATTGGATTAACCGTAGCTTTGGAGGCCGGCAATGATAGAAAACAAATTCGATCAGATTATTACAGATTGTAAAAGAAGAATTGAGGCTAACCCTCGAGATTTCTTTGCTTACTATCAGCTTGCCAGAGCTCAGGAGCAGTCTGGTGATACAGATATGGCAATCAAGGTTTTCCGCGATGCCATTACTATTAACCCTAAGGATGCATATGCCCATAATTTCATGGGGCTTGCATATCGTAACAAGGGTATGCTCGATGAAGCTATAGTAGAATTCAAGAAAGCTATTATGTATAACCCAGGCTATGCATATCCATATGCAAATCTTGGTGTTATATACAAATTGAAAGGAATGGCAGACGAAGCAATTATTCGCTTCAAAAAAGCTATTTCCCTAAAGCCTGATTTTGCCTTTGCTCATCTTCAGTTAGGTCTGATATTTAAGCTGAAAAAATTCTATGAAGAATCTATCGCCAGACTTAGAAACGCCATCAAACTCAATCGCGAATATGCTTATGCACATTTTGCCCTGGGTGCTGTTTATCTTGAAATAGGCAAACCCAAGAAAGCAATTGTAGAATTCAAGAAAGCCATTCTTCTCAACCCAGAAGATGCTCATTCTATCTGTCAGTTAGGCAGATGCTATATTGCATTAGAAAACTACGATGAAGGCATAAAACAATTAAAAGAATCTATCAAGATTAATCCGGACAATGCATTTGCATACCTCAATCTTGGTATAGCCAATTTCTTTGCCCAGAATCTTGATGACGCAGTTGAAGCATTAAAACGTGTATTAGATATTTCACCAACTTTGATAGAAGCCAATGTTTACCTTGGTCAGACCTTCTTCAAGCAAGGCATGGACGATGCTTCCTTAACAGAATTTAAGAAAGTCCTGAAGGCTGATCAGAAGTATCCAAAAATTCACCTTTATATTGGTATGGTCCTTCGTAAGAAAGGCGATATATTAAAGGCAATAGAACAGTTCAAGATTGAGAATACAATGAGTCCTAATGACCCAGAACTACATTTCAATCTCGGTCTGGCATACAAAGACCGTGGTATGCTTGACGAAGCAACAGGTGAACTAAAGCGCAGCCTTTTCCTTAATCCAAATATGAGCCGCGCACATGATGTATTAGGTGAAATCTATGACGTAAAGGGTCTGTGTGACCAGGCTGTATACCATTGGAACAAAGGTAATGAAATCCGTCAAAAGGTTGGCGAAGAACCGTTCTTGAAACCAATTTCTGTTATAAAAAGTAAAACAGAAGTTGATATGCTTATAGAAAAATACAAGCAGGAACTCACCAATAATCCGAACAGCGCTGAAGCTCATTACAAGCTTGCCTCTGCCTACAAGACTAAAGAAATGTATGACGAAGCAATTCTTGAATTCAGAAAGGTAATCGCATTAAATCCTTACGATACTTTTGCGAACTACAATCTTGAAGTTATCTATAGATTAAAAGGTATCGACGACCAGAATATTACTCGCTGGAAACGCACAGTTACTATAAATCCTGATAACGCTGGCGCTCACTATCGCCTAGGTCTTGCTTACCGTGAAAAAGGCCAGTTGGATGAAGCCATAAGAGAATGGGAAAAGGCTGTAGCTCTTGATCCTGAATTCTCTCACGCTCATCTGCAGCTTGGTATTGCATATAAGAGTGTTGGTAAAGCAG
>JAZUDR010000144.1:0-18557 GCA_045639725.1 Candidatus Avigastranaerophilus sp.
GGATATGACCCGGAAGGTGAAAAGCCGCAATGGAAATGGTCTGCCGAGGATGGAAGTTTTACCACTACAAATACAGATACTGTAATATACAATACGCCGTCTTTTGCAGGTAAGACAACGATAACGCTGACTGGTACAGATTCTCTTGGCGCTTCTGGTAAGGCAACCCTAAGTCTTGATATTATAAAACGCGGAAGTGACCCTGACCGGAAAAACAGGCCTCCGGCAACTCCAAGCAATCCAACTCCGGCTAATGGTTCAGAACATATAGATTCACCTGTCGTTCTTACATGGAATTGCAGTGACCCGGATGGAGACCTTGTAGATTATTCATTTTTCTTAGGAACTACTGGTGCAAATTTGTCAGAAATAGCTTCTGGCTTAACTGTATCAAACTATACATTAGAAGATGTTTCTGCTAACACTACTTATTACTGGAAGGTAGTCGCTACAGATGATAAAGACGCTAGTTCAACCTCTGCAATTTGGCGCTTTACAACTGGCGATTTGACCAATAATCCTCCTAAAGAGCCATCTAATCCTTATCCTGAAAATAATATGAAGAATGTGGATGAGTCTTCTGTTGTTTTTTCATGGACTGGTGGTGACCCTGACGGAGACTCTGTAAGCTATTATATTTATCTTGCCACATTAGAAGAAGGAATAAATGCTTTAAAGCAGATAGGCACAAGCCAGACCACAAAATATAGTTATGTTGGACTTTCAAAGGACGAAACATATTACTGGAGGGTGAAGGCCGTTGATTCCTTTGGTAAAGCCAAGGATGGCCCTATCTGGCAGTTCTCGACTACTTCCTCAGGAAATAGGATGCCTAGCGCTGCTACGCCAAATGAACCTGCAGACAAGGCTACCATGGTTGCTGTCACCCAGAAGCTTCAGTGGTCTGCCAGCGACCCAGACTTAGACCTTCTATACTATGACGTATACTTCGGCACCTCAGAAAATCCACCGTTGGTTTCTTCTAAGCAGACTAGCTATATTTATAATCCAGGTAACTTAGAACAAAACACAACTTATTACTGGCGTATTGTTGTATCAGATGGAAAGCTGACTAATCCAGAATCGACTGTCTGGTCTTTTACAACATTGGATCCTGGCAGTGGCGATGCGCCTGTTGTAATTGCCATAACAACTCCATCTGGTTCTGATGGTGAGTTTAAGATTGAATTCTCCACTGCTATGAATATAAATAGCATGAACACTGAAATCAAGTTCAGTCCGGCTGTTGCAGGGACTTGGTCTTGGAATGATGCTGGAACTATAGCTACATTCAATCCAACTCAAGGTTATTGGCCAAAAGGAAGTTACAATAAATTCAGTTTGGCTGCTGGCAGTATTTCCAGCAAAATGGGGGTCAAGATAGCAAAAGGAGTTGAACGTATATTTGTAGTTCCTTCAGATGTGGATGTGCCATCAGGTTATCGTTCTTATGGATTCCCGATTGAGCTGGCTGCTAACCAGAGTTACGAAATCAATCTTACTACTGAGATTCCTATTGATAAGTGTCTGTATATGCTAACAATTGCCGGTGGGGATAACACTAATTTTGTGATTCAACCATCAACAAGGGCAAGTATTTCGAACCATAGTAAGGACCCAACACAAAAATTCAGAAAGCTTGAATATAAAATGCTGACTACCAAGCTACCGGATATTGTTCTTAATGGAAGAAGTGAATCATCATTTGTCAGAGCAGCGGAAAGCGACCCAGGGATTGGTTCTACAAGAGATTTTTATATAGATTCTATTGCTACCACATCTGTGTATCCTAATAATGAACTTGAGGCAAAGCTAGTAAAAAAATCAAATACAACTTTGATTTATGCTGACAAAGCTATTACTGGTGCCGAACTTGATAGCTTTGCTTCTTCTTTGATTACCAAATTTGATAATACGATTTACAGCAAAGTAAGAGCGACATTTGGTGAAGAACCTCCAATGGGCCCGGATGGCAATGCTAGAACAAAAATAGTGATTATTCCTGGTAAAGTCGGAGATGATAACCTGCTTGGTTTCTTTAACCCAATCGATTTGTATGGAAGAGACACTTTGGCAGGTGCAACAGAAAGCAACGAAGGTAAGATTTTCTATATTATTTATAGAACTGGAATCTCTATTGATAGCATTTATGGGGTATTAGCCCATGAATTCCAGCATATGATTAATTATTATCAGAAGAATAAGTCCTTAGTGCTCAGTGATACCAAGATTTATGAAGAAACATGGCTCAATGAAGGTCTTTCGCAATATGCAAACGATGTTTGTGAATTCGATATAGATAAAGGCAAGAATTCTGTTCTTGCAGGACAAATTCTGACGACTATTAACAATCATAAGAAACTGTCTGTAACAACCTGGGACGACTCTGACGACAATACCACATATGGTTTGGTATATTTATTTGTTAAATACATTATGGACTCTGGCAGATACGGTAGTGATAAAACTATTCTTGGGAAGAATCTTGCCAGTGGTAATGGTGTCGGCTTAACCGGTGAAAAGAATGTTGAGATGGCACTTGGCGAGCCGTTCATTAATACAATGGCAAAATTCGGCTTATCTTTATTCTTAAACAAGTATAACGGAACCAATGCCAATGAATACGGTATCAAGAAAATAGACCTGAAGGGAACCTATTCCGGTATAACTTTCCCAGGTTTTGAAATAGAAAAAGTTACTTCTGATGCAATACCGTTAAATAATCAGAAGAAAAATACCTTACGTTGTTTTAAAGTCGTATCAGACGGTAAGGGCAAAAAGACAATTCTTATACAGAACGGAAGCACCCCTGTTACAATCTGGTTGTTTGATGAACGTCAGTAAAATTTAAGGCAGTTCAGAAGAATATACAGAAGAAAGTCAGAATCAGATAAATCCAGATTGAGGTAATGGCAAAAAGGTTCCAATCAACATTGATTTCTAATTGCTGTATATAACTTAATTTTACGTTGGATTCTGCTGTGTTATTCATTTTTTATTTACCTTAAATTAATAGGTTGGATACATTGAAAAATTTGGATCTACTCTGCTAAGAATAGCTTGTTTCTTAACTACTTCTGGGTTGTTCGGTGAAACCTTGGATATGATAGCCATCAGTTGAGTAGAAGCCTTAACGTTTCCTTGTTTCATTAATTCGTCAAGGAGTGGAAGGTTAACTTCTAATGTAGTTGGGAATGGAGGCATATCGCGCTTTGTTGTTCCATCGGCGGCAGTAAGTTCGTAACCGCACTGTGGACAGAACAGTTCGTGAGGCTTGCTGACCTTTCCGCATTCTGTGCAGACAAACTTAGATTTTGCAATCCAGACAACGGCTTTCTGTATAAGCTTCTGACCAGATACAAAACCAGCAGATTCTTCATGAATAACCATTTCATCTGGCAGGAAGTCAGCTCTGAAGGCTTTTGTAACCTTGTGAACTCTTGAGTCTAGCTGTTGACCAATAGTCTGAATCTTAGAAATAGCCTTAGCTTTTTCTAAGATGGCTATAGATTCCTTAGAACGCAGGTATACGTCTTTATTTTCAAGGCTTTCCTGTAAACGTTTAACTGTTGAAGTTAAAGTCTGGAACAGGAAAATACATTCATCCGGATTGAAAATGAAGTTGTTCTTGGCTTTTGCAGCGTCAGCTTCTCTGGCGGCTATAACATTTCGTAAAGTAGCTTCCAGTGAAGTAACTTTCTGTTCGAGAACAGCCTTTTCTTTTGCAATGCCATTTGGATTTTCGGCACTAAGCTGATCCTGAGCTTTCTTCAATTCTGTCTGACTTTCAAACAGAGAATCCTGTAGGAATTTCAGTTTAGTAGTCATTGAAGAAATGTTATTCTGATATTCTTCCTTACTTGGAAGAAGTTTAAGGTCATTCTGAAGGTCGACAACCTGTTTCTTCAGATTTTGATTTTCATGTTTAACCAGTTCAAAAGACTGGAGCTGGTTCTGAAGATTTGCATGGTTAGCCAGAGCTTCCATTAAAGCGTCTTTTGCTTTGCTGACTTCGATTTCTTTATTCTGTAAGGCCTGTTTCAATGAGGCTTCTTTTGTTTGTGATTCAGATAAAGTTGATTCTAATTCAGTAAGCTCGGCTTTAAGCTTGATTGCAACTGATTCATCTACCTTCGGTACAGTAGTTGTAGTGTCAAATTTGGCTTGAAGATTGTAGAATTCAGTCTTTATTTTATCGTATTCAGTGCGGAATTTTTCGTTTTCTTTGCGAAGACGTTCATTATCAATCTTTTGCTTATGCAACACATCTTGCATATTGAACTTTTCATCGTCAAAGCCGTCCATGGAATCGCGTATGTCGGTTAACTGGTTCTTTAAGTCTTTTACGGCAGATCTTTCTACCATAAGACTTTCTTCTAGCTTAGCATTTTCTTTTTTGAGGTCTTCAATAGTGTTCTCTAGTTCAGTTGTATCCTGGCCACCGTTGCCACCTTCGAAGGTAGCGCCCTCAAGTTGCACAATAGTAGAACGCAGAGTAAATACGATACTCTGTATCTGCCTCATTATTTCATCTTTATTTGTTTTGTTCTGTAACGATGGAACCTGGCCTTTTAAGAAAACAAGCAAGTTCCTCGCAACATCATCAAATGCTAAATTATTTGCCATACCGAATCCATAATTCTCTAAATTGTATTACTACAATTTAATGTAAATTGTTAGGTATTTCAAGAGGGATAGCAAAAAAAGATATTTTTTTTTATAATTAAAAAAAACTAAAGTTTTGTTAATCATTTTTTTTACTTATTTTGATTTTAATTGTATACTATGTTAGAAAAATCGTAAATGTAAGATTTGAATCAGGAAAAATCTAATGGAAAAAGAAAATAAGTGTTCAAGGACCTTTTTGGTCACTAGTTTTCAGGGTGGTATTGGAAAGACTTTCACTGCTTGTGAACTTGCAAAGGCTATTCACGAAAAGACAGGGAAGAATGTTGCCCTGATAGAGCTTAATCTGTTTAAACCTTCTGCCTTAGTTGAAGCATTAGATAGTGAAATCAGTTCCAAACTGAGCTTTTTTGATTACTTTACTTCCAACTGGGGTATTTTGACTTATAAGGACTTAGAAAAGAAGTTCTATCTGAAGGACGGGGTTTATTACATACCATTCAGCGGAGTCCGCAAGAATGAAAACCTGAGACCAACCTTCAATTTCGTTGAAACAGATATTACTGATTCTCTTACATATTTCCTGAAGATGATTGAAGAGGATGATAGCTATACTGTTATTGATGCTACTTTCCAGCAGACTGCACTTCCTGTATATCTGCAGAACAGGGCTGACGCTATTCTTTATGTATTCTCTTCTCAGGCTCCTTCACCGAATTTTGCAAGAAGCTTCCTTGAAGAAGCAGGGCATTTTGAGAAAAAGATTGTATGGGTGAAGAACTTTGCTGATGCAAGCACTGGAGAAGCTCCAGCTTTTGACAATGAATATCAGCTTCCTTTATGTGCTGATTCAGAAGGAAATCTTACAGAAACAACATCAAAAGAAGTAAAAAGAAGCTTTGAAAAGTTGGCCGATAAGGTCTTAGCAATGCCTCTTACCGGTATTGTTCCCGGTGACTTTGCTTCCTATGATAAACAGGATACTAACCATGAAATCTTGGAATACCGTACTAAGATGAGACAGATTGTTCTTGATTCAATGGAAAAGCGATTCGGTATTTCAGATGTTGAACTTAGGGATTCTGTTGAAAGAAAGATTGACGAAGCTATTGCACATAATGCTCCTCCTGCATCTGCTGGGAAGAGTGGTGCCGCTGACGTTAAAAAGTATCTCATTGATGAAATTCTTGGCTTAGGCCCATTAGAAGATTTTATGCGCGATGAAGACGTTGATGAAATCATGGTAAATGGACCAGATAAGATATTTGTCGAAAAGCATGGTCGATTACAGCTTACTGTTAGAAAATTCACTAATGCTGACCATGTAAGGACAGTTATTGAAAGAATTCTGATGCCGGTTGGCAGAACAGTGAACGAAAGAACTCCATACGTAGACGCCCGTTTACTTGATGGTTCCCGTGTTCATGCTATTATTCCGCCTCTTTCTTTGACTGGTCCTATGATCACCATCAGAAAATTCTCCAGAATACCGTTTACTATGAATGACCTTGTAAACCGTTTCAAGAGTTTAACTGAAGAAGCAGCAGAATTTTTGAGACTCTGCGTCAGAATGAAGAAGAATATTATCGTATCAGGCGGCGCCGGTTCTGGTAAGACAACAATGCTGAATGTTCTTTCAAATTACATTCTTCCAACAGAACGTGTAATCTGTATTGAAGACTCAGCCGAACTGAAGCTCAATCAGTTGAATCTTGGTCGTCTTGAAGCCAGACAGCAGGGTACAGAAGCAAAGACTCAGGTTACAATCAGAGATCTTCTTAGAAATGCTCTTCGTATGAGACCTGACAGAATAATCGTTGGCGAATGCCGTGGTGCAGAAACAATAGATATGCTTCAGGCTATGAATACCGGCCATGACGGTTCTCTTACCACATTGCATGCTAATACGTCAAAAGACGCTATGGCAAGACTTGAAACTCTTGTTCTTATGGCTGGTGTTGATTTGCCATTGAGAGCCATAAGAGAGCAGATTGCCAGTTCTGTTAATATTGTAATTCAAAGTGCCAGAATGACAGATGGTAAGCGCCGTATTCTTGAAATCGTAGAAATTACAGGTATTGAAGATAATGTAATCCAGACCAAGACTGTCTTCCAATTTGAAAAGAAGTGGATTGGCAGTGACGGAGAAGTTGTTGGCGAACTCGTTCCTACTGGTTATATCCCAACTTTCCTTAGGGCTAAAAGAGAAAATAATGCTCAGGACTATTCAAAGCTTTTCAAAAGAAAGAATGCTCCTGAAAAAGAAATAAAAAACGAAACTGTCGAAGATAATACACCAGATGATGGAGACGAAGACTTGCATTTCCATCTTCCTATGACAGAAGAAAAAGAGGCTCTGCCTCAGGCTGCCAGAGCTAAGATTGATGAAGAAATCAAAAAGCTCACTGAAGGCAGCGGGAAGAATCATGATAAAGGCTGGAAAAAGAAAGGCGGTCGTAAATAATGATTGCTATTAAGATACTCGCTATACTTGGCGTGATAGTAGGTATTTACTTCTTTATTGAAGAGCAGTTAGATATTAACCTTAATTCCGACAAAATGGAAGGAAAAGAAGGTGAAGGCTCTAACAGCGGATACCTCGAAAGTGTTACTGGCGCAAGCTTAGACGAGCAGCTTATTGAAGTTCTGCTCATGATTAGTTCATGCTTGAAGGCTGGTCGTAATCTAGACCAGGCTTTTGAACTAGTTGCAGTTTCAACACCACCGCCAATCTGTAATGAATTCAGAACACTTGTTCAGGAAAGACGTCTTGGGGTTCCGATGGTCGAAGCTCTGAGCAACCTTGCTGAACGTGTACCGAGTAAAGACCTCAGACTTGCTGTTAATGCTACTATATTCCAGCAGGAAACAGGTGGTAATCTGGAAGACTTGTATACTCAGATTCTTCTTACTATTTCAGAACGTAAGAAAATCATGGGTAAGATTGTTGCCGGGACTGCTCATGCAAGATTGTCTGGTAACATGGTTGCTACAATCCCGATTATTCTTGCAATCGTATTGTCTACTACTCAGCCTGAATACTTGAAGCCGATGCTTTCTAATCCTACTGGTCAGATTGCATTGCTAATTGCTATTGCTGCAACAATTATTGGTGTTGTTTTCATTAACCGCATGACTACATCAATATTGCCAGATGCTGAAGAAGCAATGATATCAAAGAATGACTCATCAGCCAGAGGGAAGAGTAAGAATAAGACTTTACGTACAATTATTAAACCGTTCCAGGCTATCATGAGCATGATACCTACAAATGCAGCAACTACTAAGCTCAAAAATGAAACCAAGTTCCTTCTTAATGCTTCAGGTAAATCAGAAGAATTTGAAGTTGAAGAATATATTGGGTTGATGTTGCTGTCTATGATTCTTTTTGGTCTGGTAATGCTGGTTCTTGTTAACCCATTTGTAATGGGACCATGGACTTTCCTTGTTCTGCTTGCTTTATTGCCCATAGGCTTCAGACTTCCAAGAATATATCTCGCTCACTTAATCAGAAAAAGACAGAAAAATATAGAATTTGAACTTCCATATGTAATTGACCTTCTGTCATTGGCAATTGAATCTGGTTTGGATTTAACCGGCGGTATTGCTAAGGTTGTTGAAAAATCTAGAAATACTGACATTATCGTTGAATTCAAGATGTTCCTTGCTGATATTAAGGTTGGTAAGAGCATGGAAGAAGCTTTGGCTGACATGGCTGAACGCGTAAAGGTTCTTTCTTTCTTCTCTTTCGTAAGCTCTTTGATTCAGGCTCAGAGACTTGGGGCTGATATTGGTCCGACATTGAGAGCCCAGGCCGAACAGATGAGATATCAAAGAATGATATTGGCTGAAGAAAGAGTTAATAAGCTTCCGGTTAAGTTGCTTATTCCTTTGGTATTCTTCGTATTCCCAAGTATTTCAGTTCTTTTGATTGGTCCTGCCATGATTCAGATTCAGACTAAGTTCCCAAAGGCTGAAACTCATAAGTCTGAACAGAAGGTAGAAGTTAGCAATAGAAACACTGCTGTAGCTGCTACCCCTCAGCAGCCATTGGCTGTAGAACAGCCAAAGCCCGTAGCTGCACCAGTTAGCAGTAAGCCAGTTGCTAATAAACCTATTGCTCAAAAGCCAGTTGTTCAGAAACAGCCAGCTCCAGTGAAGAAACCTGCTATTAAAGAAACTCCAGCTCCGGCAGAACCTGTTGTGCAGCCTGCTCCTATAACTATCTCAGAACCTGTCTATGTTCAGCCGACTCCAGCACCAGTAGTTATTACTGAACCTGTAGCTATTGAAGGAAATCAGGCTGTAGAAACTGTTGCAGAACCAGAAAATGTAAATACTGATTCTGCAGATACTAATGAAGCTGGTAGTCCAGTTTCAGAACAGCAGAGCAATGAAGAAGCTTCTCAGCAGGATAATACTACTGAAAGCAAAGAATCTGCTGGTTCCAATAATGGTATGGTAGATATTGAAACAATTCTGAATGAATAATAGTCACTCAGAAAAAATAACTATCATGATGAGCGCCTGTTTGTTAGGCGTAAATTGCAATTACAAAGGTGGTTGCTCTTTCGATTTTACGAAAGACGACCACCTTTGGTCTGCTTTAACCTCCAAATATAATATAATTCCAATTTGTCCCGAACAAAGAGGTGGTCTCCCAACACCTAGAATCCCGTCGGAATTAGTGGCCAAAGCTTCTGAAATCGAGCTTGGTAAAGGTAAAATACTCAGCAAAACAGGTACCGATGTAACGGCAAATTTTGTTAAAGGAGCTATTGAAACTGTAAGACTTGCAAGACTGTACAATGTACAGTTGGCGGTATTAAAAAGCAAAAGCCCCTCTTGTGGAACAAAAACCGTTTATGATGGGAGTCACAGCGGAATTTTGGTGGACGGGCAGGGATATACCGCATATTTGCTTAATAAAGCCGGTATAAGAACTATTGATGAAGCAGAATTCTGTGATTTGGAAAAGTGTACACTCTCTGATTTTAAGGTTAAATAGCTGATTTGCTGAGTTTGAAATTTTATAAACTCGTACTCTTTTTGCGGTGTCCCTTAATTATTCAATTTTTTAAGAAACGTAAAGAAAAAATAACCCCTCTTTTTGTTATTTAAAAAGGGAATGGACCGTACCCTAAAATTATTTTTCGTTGGAAAACTGCATTGAGTACCGAAATCCCGTTGTACCGCTGATTATGAGAGAAAAAGCGTTGACTTTGGCTTTTCTTATTTGATATTATCGACACATACGAACGATTAATTAAGAGGAAAAATGATGGGCGTGTTGAATTGTTTTAAGGCTATGGAAATTGAAGAAGTGAATTCTGATAGTGTAACGTATAGAACTTCTATAGCTTTTCAGATTATTGGTGCAATATTTTTGTTCTTTGGAGCTGCAATCCTTATTACATTGATATTCCCAGGTTCAATAGTATCATCAATGTTTGGCCTCTCTATCGTTTGTTTGTTTGCTGCAATGGCGTTTTTACTGATTGGCGTTGCAATGATTACTTATCAAAAGACAGTCAGTGTAGATAAAGTAAATAGAAAAATAGAGATCACAGACTCTAGTATCCTTGGCTTTCATAAATCAAATATCCATTTTTCAGAAATATCTGGTATTGAAATTTCCAAGGACTCAGAAACCTTTCTCGGTGATGAGAGCAGTCTCTTTGTGGTTAGAGTCTATGTCTCTAAGTTGAATATTCACGGTATTCGCCAGTTTTCAAAGGTCGAAAGACTTTTTGAAACAGCTAACGAATATGAAGCCCGTGATGTTGCAGACTATTTCGCCAAATTACAGAATGTTCAAGTCGAAAATAGCTATTCTCGCAAAGGGAGATTGATTTTCATTAATTAAGCATTTTTAAAAGATTATTATTTTTCTGCTTTTGTATTAGGGCCAAGGATATTTCTTATCATGGCCTTTTTCTTTATCAGAATATTCTTTAATCTTTCAAAATCTTCTTTTTCTGCCGGTGCGTTCATGTCTGGCTGTTCGTTTGTGATGCCTGCGAACTTAAGGGTTTTGTTAAGAAGTGTTACAACTTCGAACCAGGTAATATTTTCTTTTCCGTTAAAAATCTGATTGCCATAGCCAGGATTGATTTTGCTTCCGGAAAGCTTCTTTAATGCCTGGTATTCTGGGTCAGTTTCTGAAACATCAACGAATTCTACTTTGCCTTCAGTGATTTTGTCAGCAGCAAATGTGTCGAGTAAGAATTCAAGAACCAGAGTCATTTGTTTTCTAGTTGCAAATTCTTCGCAATCAGAGAAAATAGACTGGAGTCTAAGCATGTCGCAATTTTTGCCGCTTCTGTCGAAGATACCGCCAACTAATTCTGTCAGATCTTCTGGCTTAATGAAAGAATCACCGTCGAAGCTTGGTCTGAGGATAGCTCTATCAAAAGCACCGGCTGCAGTCAAATTTCTGATTGCTGGCATAATTGGGTGACCATAGCTTATATCGATAAAATTCAATCCATCATTAGGAATTGAAGTCATCATATCAGATGAAATAGCTTCATATAATCTATAGAGGAAGTAAACAGCTTCGCGCTGGGTAAGTTTTCTGTTGCTTCCCAAGTTATTGTTGGACTGACCGCGGACAACGAATTTGGTCTGCATGTAGCCCATTGCTGCACTATATTTTTCTGGAACTTTGTAGTCACGGAAATTAGTTGCTTTAACAGATGGCATTTTGAAAATGTTGTTGTTGCTCATATAAATGGCTGCTCTAGCCATCATTTCAACTGCATCACGTCTGGAAATGCCATTCTTGCTATTTGATGTTGCAATACCTGTGCTGAGGAGTAATGCGCTATCGCAATTCTGAACGCCGACTCTGTCCATTACTATGGCTGTTTTTTCCACAAAATCCTTGTGGGAAATACTGCCCCTTAGGAATTTTCCGCTTTTGCACTGATCAGTTTGGATCAGTCCAAGTTCAGCACCAAGTCGTAATTCTCTTGGAGCATTGCCAAGCCCGTTTGCAAAAATCGGGTTAAGAATACCAGTTCCTGCTAGAACTGCTACACAAAAAACTGCAAGGATTACCCCTGCGATGGAATGTTTGTCTGCCTTTATCATTTTTTTTACACTCCGAGTTGGATATAATCTTAGATTTATATCGGCATTTTTCTAGGAGACATTAAGATTTTGCCTTATAAAGCTAAATGGTGTATGCTATATAAGTTAAAAAGGAGCCATAGCATGAAATCTTATTTGAAAATATTATTAATGATTATATTAGGTTTGCTGGTTTGTGACTGCACCTATGCAGAAAACGGGACAGAAACTGTTTTAAGCAATGGTATGAAGGTCTTTATAAAGCCAATGCATGCTGCTCCCATTGTTACTGTGAATTATTGGGTTAAAAGTGGTGCCATTTATGAAACCGAGGGAGAAGCCGGCTTCTCTGAACTAATAAGTAGAATGGTTTTTTCCAATAGTCTTAACTATTCTAACTATACTCTAAAAAATGAAATTCAAAAATCTGGTTTCAGATTTGGTAAAAGCAGTGCAAGCGATTGTCAGAGTTACTTTTTTACTGGTTCTTCAAAGGACTTGGACAGAATTCTGGAACTAAGCGTTGACGGTTTATATAACTCAATATTTTCTGATGATGATTTGAAGAAAGCCATTGATGATGTAAAGCGTGATGTTGCTCAGTTGGAAAGCCGTCCTGATATTCTTGTATTCAATACAATGATGCAGGAAGCTTTTACTGTTCATCCATGCAGGAGACCATTCTATGGACTGAATCCGAACTACAACGAAGCCAATCCTTTTGTATTGAACAGATTCTATAAAAAAGCTTTTTCTCCTTCTAACACGACATTAATAATCACAGGCGATGTTGATCCTAAGATGGCCCTCAATTCAATAAGAAGATATGTAGAACCAGTAAGAGGCAATAATTTTACAGAACCTCAGCTACCTAAGGAACCAGATCAGACTGCATACAGAGAAGTTGCTAAGTATGCTGATGTGGAAAAGGTTTATTTAAGCTTTGGCTGGAAGGTACCCGGATTCAATAGCCAGGACAGATATGCACTATATGTTGTTGCTAAACTTCTTGGTGGTAGTGAAGACAGCATATTGTGGAAGAGAATTATCATGGGAAGACAGACTGGTGATTTTATTACTGCCAGTTATGAAGCTTCCAGATTTGAAAGTATTTTTGCTATCAGTGGCATTTCAAGCAAAAGCAAATCAGATTATTTCGTTAATGACGTAAGAAGAGTTATTAACGGCATGATTGATGAGTTTATTCCTGAACAGGCGTTGGAAGAAGCAAAGAGAAATATCATCAATGAAGATATTTTTAATTGTGAAGGTGTTGAAGCATCTGCTTTGAATTACGGTAGCTTCGCAATGATTTCATCAGCTTTGGAAGCAGATAATTTTGCCAACGGTATCCGTTCTGTTAACATGGACGATGTAAGAAGAGTAATCGCTGAATATTTGCGTGATGAAAACCTTACTGTTGCTACTCTTCAGGCTCCGCCAGTTGCCGAAGATTCTGCTCCGACTATGCTTACTCTTGAAAATGGCATAAAACTGATAATGAAAGAAAATCATGCTTCCCCGGTTATTTCAGTTGCCTGCTGTTTTACTGCTGGTGGTTTAAGAGAAGACAAGCGTTTTGCTGGTATATCTTGCCTTGCAGGCGAATTGCTTTGCAGAAGCTACGATACAGATGATAAATCTTTCAGGAGCAAACTGGAAAAGCTTGGCGCAAGATTATGCTACGACGCTACTAAGGATTATGTTTCTGTAAATATGAAAGCAGTATCCTCTAGCTTCATTCCTGCTTTCGACATGTTCGTTAAGATGCTGGACAAATGTGAATTCCCTTCTGCCTATAGCAGAGCAAGAAAGGTTCTTGAAGATAAGCTCAGTCTTGAAGAAGAAAACCAGGCTCTCGTAAATGAATACAACGTTTTAAAATCTGTTTTTAATGGTGGTCCATTAAGCTATTCTGTTAATGGTAAGCTTGATGACTTAGGCAAAACAAAGAGAAGTGACGTTGTTGATTTTTATAAGAAGTATTTCATTCCTTCAAATATGGTAATTTCCGTAGTTGGTGATTTCTATCCAAAGGAATTGAGAAACTATTTGCTTGCTTCTCTTGGCAAGATATCTTCCAAAGATAGCACTAAGTCTAAGGAGCTTAAGCCAACAGATTCTCAGAATATTAAATATGATTCACCTGTTACCTTAAAGACAAAGAGTGATGATGCCTGGATTACCTATGTTTCATTAACTGGTCCGGCAAAGGATAAGAAGCTTATTGCACTTGAAGTTGGCTGCAGAATTCTTGAAGATGCTCTGAAGGAATCCTTTAAAAAGGCAGATAGCGATGGAAAAATGGCTTCCTCTGTAGAAATCAACTGCAAGCCATTCACGACCGAAGGTTATTTTAAAGCTGCTGTAAGAACAAACAAGGAAAATGTAGCTACTGCAGCTCAGTTGCTTCTTCTTGAAATTGAAGCTTTCAAAATCGGAAATATTACTCAGGATAAGCTTCAGGCTGCAAAACAGAGTGTGTTTACACAGAGAGCTATAGGCTTCACAGATAATCTTTCTCTTGCAAAGCTCTATTCTAGGGATGAAATACTTGGCTTGGGCTTTGATTTCTATTCTAAGTATGACACAGTTCTGTATTCTTTAACTGTTAGCGATATTGTAGAAGCTGCTAAGGAATATATGCTTCCAGACAAGAAATTTGCTGTAGGTGTTACTTCGGCTAATGCTTCAGAATTGACTATGGATGGCAATAAGCTTGTATTCAAGTCCGAAAAACAGGATAAGAAAGAAGAAACAGGCAAAGATGATTCCAAGAAGGAAGATTCCAAAAAAGACGATAAATCCAAGAAATAAGATTTAAGCAAAAAAAAGCCCTCAGTGCGAGCTGAGGGCATTTTTTCTTTAGGTTATGTTTTATGAACCGTATTTGGCTTTAATCAGATCAAGAAGCTTAAAGCCCATTGATACGGTGATGCTGGAAATTACTACAGCAACTGTAAACAAACCCAAAACAGTAAGGATTACCATTTTTAACTCCGGTTAAACGGCTGCCATACTTGCTGGAATATTATTGAACTCTACCTCGTGATTCCTGGCTCTCATGGATTCGAGAATTTCGTTTCCAAGTCTGGTAATATTGCCAGCGCCTATAGTGAATACTACGTCACCTGGTTCTACGTAATTCAGTAGCATATATTTAACGTCGTCGACGTTTTTGACCATTTTTACCTTGCGTCTGTTAGATACTGGCATATGATCTAATATTACTTTACTGGTTACGCCTGGAATTGGCTTTTCTGAAGCAGCATATATATCTGTTATGAAAAGCTTGTCGCAATTATCGAAACATCTGCCGAATTCCTGAGACAAGAATAAGGTTCTTGAATATCTGTGAGGCTGGAATACTACTACAACTCTTTTTGCACCCAGACTAGTGGCTGCTTCAAGAGTAGCCTTGATTTCATTGGGATGATGACCGTAATCGTCAATGACTGTTACGCCTTCGCATTCACCTTTGATTTCAAAACGACGACCAGCGCCATGGAAATTCTTGAGACTTTCGGTGATTGTTTCGAAGGAAAGACCTAATTCGAGGCAGAAGCCTATTACTGGCAGCGAATTCAGAATATTGTGTCTACCTGGGATAGACAATTCAACAGTACCGTATTTCTGACCACCTATTGTTAATGTGTAGCTGGAACCAAATGGATGATAGCTGATGTCTTCAGCCATAATGTCTGCTGCAGTATCAATACCGTAGGTGATTGTGCGAAGCTTTTCAGGAAGTGACAAATTGCGGGCAATAACATCGTCAGCGCAGAGAAACAAAGCCCCGCAGTTTTCGATGTGGCTTGCAAAACGTTCAAAAGCATTAATGATGGCGTCTAAGCTAGAATAATGATCCATGTGGTCATTATCTATGTTAGTGATTACACCATACTGTGGGAAATACTTTAAGAAAGTTCCGTCACTTTCATCGGCTTCTGCTACAAATAAGCCAGACTTACCATAAGAAGAATTGCCATTGAGAGCCTTAACATGACCACCTACAACACAGGTCGGGTCTTCCCCTGCTTCTGTGAGAACTGTAGAAATCATTGAACTAACTGTGGTTTTGCCGTGGCAACCTGCTACTGCAATACCGCGCTTAGAATCAAGGAAAAGTTCTGCTAGTAAGTCAGAACGATGGACAATCTTAAGGTTGCGTTTATGAGCTTCAACAAGCTCTGGATTATCTTCACTGATTGCTGAAGATATTACAACTCTCTCTACGTCATCGGTTAGATTAGATGCCTGGTGTCCAATATAAATGCTAGCACCATTCCTGGCTAGGTCCAGGGTTCTGTCGTTTTCGGCTACATCAGAGCCTGAAATCTTGTAACCCTTCTGTAAGAATATGCTGGCAATGCCACTCATTCCAACACCGCCGATTCCGATAAAGTGAATACCATGCTGTGTCATCTGCTTTTAAAACGCCTCCTTGCAATCCTGAACAGTTCTGCCGGTTCAGTCTTTCTTAACAATACCATCGGCAAGTGTTTGGTATTTCGTTAGGAAAAATACGATTGCAAAACATAGGAATGAATGTTCTTCGTTAATTTAGGCCGCTATACTACCACAATTGCATAAAAAAATCAATCATGAACGCTGTTTAAAAAAGCTACAATTTTCACCAGATGAAGCTTTTACAACGATAGACGGTATTTGAGGGCCTTTGAAACCATACGCACGGCAGCCATATGGGCTATTTTTTTCCCATGTGACAAAAAAATGAACACATTTTCTGCAGTCCATCTTAGAGTCTGATTCTTTTGTAACAGGTCTGGCCGGCTTGGGTAATGGGGGGAGTTTGCTTGTGTTGGTGCTCTGAACCCCAAACGTGCGTGCCATTTGTTTACGTGTAAGCTCATCCATATATTATATTCTCGATTGACAATTGATAATTGATAATTGACAATTGACAATTGATAGTTGAAGTATAGATTTTCTACTGCTTATAGAAGTCTTGTTGATAATTCGAAGTCTAGCAATTATTTCTTGAAACAGTAACGGCTAATTAATTCTCAATTCTCAATTCTCCATTGTCCATTTTCAATTCTAGGTTATACATAACTAATATGGTATATTATATAAAACTATTTCAAGCTCTTGTCAAAGGAAGCTCGCATTTTTCTTTTATAAATGCAGTCTAATTATATGGTTACTACTGAAAGAATATTCTGGGTTATATTGCTGGTTTGGTTCATTCTTCGCGCAACTCTGCTAGGCTGCCAATATTTTGGCAATACTGATGCTGAAGCTTATGCCGAAACCTTGAAATATTTTTCTGCCGAAGATATCTCTGCCAGCCGCGAATATTCTTTAACTGGTTTCTGGTTTAAAGCTGTCTGGGGAACAATATATATAGTTATTCTAGTTCTCATGTTAAGGTTTGGCGTTTTTGCAAAGCTTTGGCAACTGGTTACCAGATGGGTAGGGGAAGGTATCCTTAAACGGGACTTATTGTTTACGTTTTTGTTTTTGCTGATTCTACAACTTCTTTCTTTTCCGTCATCTTTTTATTTCGGCTACATGCGGGAAACTGCGTCGGGCTTTTCCAATTTGGATATGGCAGGTTGGTTTTTGAGATATTTTAAAGCTGTTGGCTTGAATATCGCTTTTGAATGCTTCATTTTTGTCGTCTTGATCGCAGTTTTAAAGTACATGCCTTCAAAATGGCCATGGGTTCTTCCCTTAGTTCTTGGAACCATTGGGGCTGGTGCAATGATATTGACACCAATCATTGTTACGCCTTTATTTTACAACCAGAAACCGTTGGAAGCAGGTGAATTCAAGGATAAGCTGTTAGATATTGCGCAGAAGGCCGAGCTTTCTGTGGAAGAAATATATGTGATAGATGAAAGCCGCTATTCAAAGCATACAAATGCCTATTTTACAGGTTTTGGAAAGTTTAAAAGAATTGTTTTGTATGACAACCTTATAAATAGTCATACTCCTGATGAGGCTGCACTTATTTTTGCTCATGAAGCCGGCCATTGGAAACACAATCATATGTTCTGGGGAATGTGCTGCTGGATACTGGGTGCATTTGCTGCCTGCTATGCTGTCTATTGGCTGTTTGGAACACTCACGTCTGTTGAATGGTTTGGCTTGAGCGAAATTCATTCTGCAAGCGCACTGCCATTTTTTATGCTTGCATACATGGTGGCTCAACTGCTGTTTGCTCCCATTGAAAGCCAGATAAGCCAATACATGGAAACTCAGGCTGATAAAACCTCAATAGAATTAACCGGCTTGAACCAGGTGTTTGTTGATGCGCAGATAAGATTATCCAAAGACAATAAGTCTGATTTATTGCCACATCCGTTCAGAGTTTTCTGGTTATATTCACATCCGACTGCATTGCAACGGATTAACCTGGCTAGTAGCAACGGATAACAGGATAAAAGCGGATAAACAGCCGAGCAGGCAGATTAGGACCAAACAGCCAGGATTTTTAGCCTCGGTCTTGCAAGGTTGGTAGTTTCCCTACGAAGGTCATTGCTTTGCGAAAGTCAACATGTAAAATTTTATTAGAAATGCCTTAAACCCTCCTTTTAAGGAGGGATTAAGGGAGGTTTTGATTGGAGCACCAAGCATCAAACTTTTACTTAACTTATAAAAGACGATATGTCCCAGAAGAAATTTGTTTTACAATAGAGAATTTAATTATCTTGATTTAAGAATGATATTTTTTGTATATATAGATTAATAATATCGGGTAAAATGATAATGATAAGAATAAACCACTTGCGAAAAGAATATGGCGACTTAGTGCCATTAAAGGATATAAATCTTCAGATAAATGATGGCGATATAGTCACTTTTATTGGTCCGTCCGGCACAGGTAAATC
>JAZUDR010000145.1:0-7212 GCA_045639725.1 Candidatus Avigastranaerophilus sp.
AAGACTATCCACCAGCGCAAAAGCGTTCGTAATTATACAGACCAGGAAGTAACCAAAGAACAGCTTGAAACATTGGTTAGAGCTGGTATGGCTGCTCCAACAGCTATCAACACTCAGCCATGGCAGTTTGTTGTCGTAACCGACAAAAACCTTAAAGCTGATTATGCAAAGGGCAATATGCAGGAAGCCATGATTAACAAGTGCTCAGCCATGATCGTTGTATGCTGTGACATGAGCCTTGAAAACGACAGAGCCAAGAATTTCTGGCAGCAGGACTGTGCTGCAGCAACAGAAAATATTCTTCTTGCCGCTGAAAGCATGGGCCTCGGCACTGTATGGACCGGCGTTTACCCAGTTGAAGAAAGAGTAAAGACTGTAAGCGAAAAATTCGGTCTTCCAGAAAATGTTACCCCATTCTGCGTAATTCTCGTTGGTTATCCAGATGGTTCTGATCAGCCAAAAGACAAATACAAAGCAGAACGTGTTCATTGGAACAAATATTAATTTAGAGCGCTTCGCTGAGAGGGCGGCCTCTGGCCTAAGAGGGGATTGAGAAAACCATGAAAGTTACATTTAATACTGATGAGAATATGGTAAAGATGATAAAGGAAGGGCTGGAAAAGTCTGGAGGGTATTGCCCATGCAGACGGGAACGCATTCCTGAAAACAAATGCATGTGTAAGGAATTCCGAGACCAGATAGCCGACCCAGAATTTGAAGGCTTCTGCCATTGCATGCTTTACTATAAATCTAAAGATTAACCTCAAAAATTCCTAAAACCAAAACCGCCGCTTGGAGCAATCTAAACGGCGGTTTTTATATTTCAGTCTATTCTCGGCCGGTAGCCGATAGCTGATAGCGGTTGTTCTTCTCGGCCAAAAGCCAGCAGCTAGTAGCCATAAGCCTATTGAAATAAACCATATACTTGCTTGCTATCGAAGCATGTTGCAATAACCCTCATTCGTCTTCTGCTACGCAGAATCCACCTTCAGCAGTTTTATGCTACATCCTGTAGCAACTGCACGCCGCCATCCATGGCGGCAGCCCCTAAAGGAGGAAGGCCTCGCAGGGGCGGTCCTGCTTCTAGCTTCCAACTTCAGACTTATTAATAGCCAATGTGTTCTTTCACATGTTTTATGCATTTACTAATGATATCTGTTTCAGGCATTATACTCTGCATCAATTCGATGGTTCTGTTTTCCTTCAGTTTAGTAATGGAAGCTTTATAATTCATGCCGTAAAGCCAGCACAACTGCATCAAACATACATCTGTAGCAGATTTAATATCTGAAAATAATGCGCCTTCATTATTTAATAATTTTTCAACAATAACAGGGTTCGGTTCGCCTATTGGCAGATCCCAGAGCAAATCTTTATGATCATCCAGGGTTTTTCTTTCTATTGCATCTGTAAGCTGGAAAAATATATCGATTTTATCCGCATCCCTTACAAGCTTTGTAAAACGCATTGATTCTGCAGACAAGCCTTCTGGAATATTCAAGGCATTATGATAGTGAACAGCATCTAATATGTTCTGGGCATCATTTTCAGGTAATCCGTCAAACATATTGTTTTGGTTTATCACATCAAAGCCGTGCTGACCATGATTTACTGATTTTGCGTCAGAAAAGGTCATGTATTGTTTGTATTGAGAAAATCTGCCCACATCGTGGTAGAAACCACAGAGCCTGGCCTTAGTTACATCGGTATCAGACCAGCCTTCGCTCTTAGCTATATAAACTGAATTTGCTGCAACACGTTCAATGTGTTCCAGTTTTTCCTGAAGTAGCTTACACAGCTTGCCGTCTTCTCTGTAACCGTCAACATACTTATAAAACCTGTCTAATATTACCTGTAACTCCATTCTTATTCCTTTCATTTATTTCTATCTACCACCTGTTCTCGGCCGATAGCTGATAGCGGTTGTTCTTCTCGGCCAAAAGCCAGCAGCTAGTAGCCATAAGCCTATTGAAACAAACCATATACTTGCTTGCTATCGAAGCATGTTGCAATAACCCTCATTCGTCTTCTGCTACGCAGAATCCACCTTCCCCCTAAAGGAGGAAGGCCTCGCAGGGGCGGTCCTGCTTCTAGCTTCAAGCTTCTGACTTCCTACGGCCTGCTTTCTCAGCCGGCAGTTGATGGCCGATAGCTGATAGCTGCTTCTCAAGTACATAAGCTATGCCTTTGGCAATGCGGTTAGCCGTATCAGAGAAATGGCCGCCAGGATTCATTTCAAGCGTAGTTGCAACACAATTCGGGTCAGCCTTCAGCAATTTAAGCTGATTTCTAGTTCTGACTCCAACAGATTGCATTACAGGATTCTTGGTGGTTTCCTCTTTTCCCCCTAAGCTTATATAGACAATGCCTGGCTTATTCAGTTTTGCTGTTTTCATGTATTCATCCCAATCTGGGAACCAAAGTGAGCCTGAGCAGCAAACCGCCCCATCAAAGACCTCTGTCTCGTATAATGACCACATGGCAAAAAGTCCGGCAAGTGAATAGCCGACAATATAAAACTTTTGTTCGGGTGAGCAATCTTTTTTTATGCCATTTAAAAGCTCAGAAACGACCCAATTTAAGGTTTTTACCCCATTCCCCGTAAAATTACCCTTTTTAAATGCAGAGGGGGCAATCCAGGGCGATAAATTAGTATCCCAATTATCAACAAGCACCTCAATCAGTTCAAAGCTTTCGCAAGTCAGTTTCTGCACTGCATCGCAAACCTCCCGGCCACCGACAGGAATCCCAGGCGCATTTATATAAACGAACACCGGCCCGCCCTTTCCTACACAAAACCGTTTAAACATCTCCAGCGACCACGTTCTTTGCTGCTGCATCCTTTACCTCTAAGCCTATTATAATCTAAAAAATGCAGTCAGGCAAATAATCGAAAAAAGCAACAGATAACAGGATGAAAACGGATAAACAGCCAAGCAGACCGATGTTTAAATAATAGCTCTTGGGTATCAGATATTAGAGAGCAAGTGCTTTACCATTACTGTTTGTGCGAAGCAAAAGTGCTCAGGTAGTTTTTACTTCGGTATATCACAACCTTGAGACTTTCTTTACGATACTTTGTGCCTTGCAGTGTTAGCAGGTCCTACTCCTGATAAAACATCGTTTAGCAAAAACCTACGCTGGTAAAACACAGACTAACTAATACCGAGGTCCACAAAATGGTCTGCTTATCGGCTATTTGACCTGCTCCATCCGTCAGTATCCTGTTATCTGTTGCCGACCAGAAGTTAGTCGATGTCGTTGGCTTTGTGGATTTCTACAGCACGGGCAAGAGCTGCATCGAAGTTGATTGCGAAGTTTTCTTTTCCTATGCGTTCGACGAACTTAGCGTGTTCAAACATCTTCATCGGCTGCTCGTTAACATGTGAGAATATGATTTTGATGCCTTCGCGTTCATAAACATCGAGAAGATGTTCCAGAGCAATAAGAGCGGTAATATCAATGGCAGGGACACCGCGCATTCTGATTATAACAACTTCAGTAAAAACCTTGAGTGTAATATTCCCAATACGTTCAGAAGCGCCGAAGAACAAAGGACCGGTAACTTCATAAACACGGATGTAATAAGGTATATTTCTGCTTTCTGTTCTGTCTGGGTCTTCTGCAGAATCGCCGTGATATTCCCAGCCACGTATCTTAGCTTCGTCAGCCATGCGCTTCATAAAAAGGATACAGGCAGCCAGCATACCGAATTTAATTGCAATAACCAGATCGAAAACAACGGTTAACAGAAACGTTGTCACAAGAACAGTAATATCGCTTTTGGGTGCCTTTTTCAGAAGCATCAGGCAGTTTCTCCAGCCAGACATATTGTATGCAACCATAAAAAGAATAGCTGCAATTGTCGGCATTGGAATCAGAGCGGCATAAGGCATTGCAAGCACAAGAACCAGCACCAGCATCAAAGCGTGAATCATACCAGAAACAGGGGTCTGTCCGCCATTCTTTATATTAGCTGCAGTTCTGGCAATAGCACCGGTAGCAGGAATGCCTCCGAACAAAGCGGAACCGATATTGCCTATTCCCTGAGCAATGAGTTCCTGGTCGGAACGGTGCTTGGAATTTATCATGCCGTCAGCAACAACGCAGGAAAGCAAGGATTCAATGGCTGCAAGAATAGCGATAGTAAACCCGTCTGAGAATTCCAAACGGATAAGATTCATAGAAAGCTGTGGAAAATGAAAGGCCGGCAAGCCACTGTTGATTGTGTATAAATCGCCGATAGTCTTAACATTAAGATGACCAAGTTTAACGATGGCAATACCAGCAATAACAGCAATAAGAGAACCTGGAACGCGCTGATTTATCTTTGGCCAGAAAACCTGAATTAGAACACAGACAACCCCGACAAGCACTGCCCACCAGGTCACTGTTCCAAAGTTTTCAACAACAGCCAAGAATTTTTCTATGGTTTCAACAGGCTTAACATCAGCAGGATAAGTAAGGCCGAAAAAATCCTTTAACTGGCCAATAGCGATGGTTACAGCAATACCAGCAGTAAAACCTGTTGTAATCGTGTAAGGAATATACTTTATCAGGCTTCCTATGCGGAAAACGCCCATAAGGATGAGCATAACACCAGCTATAAGTGTTGCAACAATCAGACCGTCCATGCCATTTCTGGCGACAATACCAGCTACTATTGTTGCAAAAGCAGCAGTAGGACCAGCTATCTGGACCTGACTACCACCGAAAAAGGAGATAAGAAAACCGGCTACAATAGCAGTATAAATACCTTCTTCCGGACCAACGCCTGAAGCAAGTGCCAATGCAATAGACAAAGGCAGTGCAATAATTGCGACAATAATACCTGCAATTAAATCCTTAAAAAATTTACCAAGGCTGTAACCCTTGATACAGTCGAAAAGCATAGGTCTAAGCTTATCTGTAGACATGTTATATTCCTTTTTTTGATTTTCATTCTAATTTATCCAGTAATGAATCTCTTTTAGCATATCATAGAATCATTTAATAATATATTTTATAGTTAAGTAATCTGATTCTCAGGCTGAGAAAGAAGCAGACCGCATAAAACCAGAGACTGAAAAATAAGCTCTGTTAAGCGTCAGGTTAAACTGATGCTTGTTTTAAGCTTAAACCTATAGCTGAAACTTTAGATTTTTACCACTCAAAACTTTAGATTTTCACCACCCAAAACTTTAGATTTTTACCTTTCTAGGCTACCCCTGTATCCTAGGCTTTATATTTATGTTTTTTCACCTTGCACAAGTTTTTGAATCAATTAAATTCCAACGAGTCCCAAAGGAGCTTAAAAGCTAATACCTGAGTTCCCTTCAATATACTTAAAACGGTAACAATTATACCTGAAATTTCTCGTTAAAATTACACTTAATATCTACTTGCTAAAAAAATTAGAAATAGTTAAGATAACTCTTAATAAAGGAGATTTCAGACAATGTTTATTCCAATAGACTTTGAAAATTGGAACAGAAAAGAATTATACGAGCATTATTACGGCTATCAATTAACATTCACCTTACAAGTAGATATTACAGATTTATATAATTATATAAAAAAAGAAAATAAAAAATTTTATCCGATAATTTCGTGGGTTATCACTAAAACAGTTAATGATGATAGTGATTTCAGATTTATGATTCGTAATGGTCAAATCGGGTATATGGATAAATTGGGCACCAATTTTACCGTTGTGCGTGATTCTGACCCGACACTTTTCACACACGGGGTTACGCCATATTATGATGATGTTGAAAAGTATTATTCTGAATTTCAGAAGAATAAAAAGCTAGCAGAAGCAGGAAATAGCTTATATTATAATGCCTCTGCATCTGAAAATTGCGTAGACATTTCAACTACCCCACTCATATCATTCGAAAGCCTTTCCCTAAACATACCAAGTAATTTTTATGGCAATAAAGACAAAGCTAAATTGTCACCCTTTACCTGTGTGGGAAAATATAAGGTTGAAGGTGATAAAGTCATTCTTCCTGTATGCACTAATTTTCATCATTGCGTAAATGATGGGCATCACATCCAGAAATTTTTTGCCTTACTTCAAAAGAATCTTGATATCTTTAAAAGTTTCACATCTTAGAAACAGTATTGAAGGCTTACACCGCCGGCAACGCCTTTTTTCTTACCAAACCAGCCGTTTATATTAAAATCGAAGGAAAGATTTTTGTCTGTTTCAATCTTATATCCAAGCTCAGCCATACCACTGTGACCCTTCAGGCTTGGTGCAGGAGCCTCATTCTCACCGATTGTAGCTCTGGCTTTGCCACTGAATTCATACTGCCATGCCAGACCGGCATACAATGAATTATGTTCGTTAATACAATGAATATTACGTGCCCCAAGTCTGAGTCTAGTAGAATCAACGCCGTCAAAATGGGCTTCTGTTCCACCAAGGCTATCATTGATAAGCGTATTGTTACTGCAAAGATGGCTGTAATACAAGCGTCCATACATATCAACCATATCGCGGTTGCCTGACTTAGCTTTTCGGCCATAGCCAAGACTAAGACCGTAATAGTTCGAGCTTTCATCATAACTGGTGGGGAAATCGCTCAATATAGCACTGTAATCGTTTTTCAGCCTGCCAGCCTGAAATGCAGCATCAAAATAGTTACCATTTTCCTTAATCCTTTCGGCAAATAATGTGCCGCCAAAGGCTTTACTTTTGCCATTGCCGTGAGTGCCGTTATCCATATAACTGTCGTATCTACTGCGACCGTAGTCAATAGCCAAACCGAATGTCAGTTTATCAACCTGCTTTGCCATACCTATTGCACCGTGCCAGCTCTTGGAATCAATATGTGAACCGGTTTTATAGCGCATATCACTGCCGCCGAATACAGCAAATGGAGCGAATCCGCTTTCACCTGCAGAAGCATTAGATTTTGCTGCTGACTTTGCCTGGCCAATTGCTTTATCTACAAGGAAATCCATTTCCTCATCAGTCAAGGCTGCTGCATTAGCTCGGGTTTCCGCTATATTTTTCATATTCGTTAAAGATTCTTCGCAAAGTCCGTTTGGATCGTTATCTGGACCATATGCCCCCCCGCCACCGCTGCCAGGAACAGGTTCAGTTACAGTCATAACGAGGTCATTGGCAGCCGAACTGCCTTCAGCTTTATCTACTGCCAATTTATACCTTAATGCTTCAAAAGGTCCGTTTGAAAAAACATTATTTTCCGAACCGTTAAAAAG
>JAZUDR010000146.1:0-2807 GCA_045639725.1 Candidatus Avigastranaerophilus sp.
ATCTACAGCGCATAATTGAGCAATCTCTTCTGCTGATTTACCAAGTTTTTTCATATTTAAAATAATTGCAACTTCTTTTTCTTCAGCACCACTTGCTCTTTCAATTGCGGCAAAATCTCTGGTCATGGTTATCACCTCTTCGTATGATAAATCCTGCTGCCCCATACTCCTATTATAAAAAAAAATTAACCCCTATAAGCAAGTTAAAACATAATTAGGGGTTGTTGTTCTAAAAGACGAATTGACGATTATAATCGTATTGTCTACAAACAAGAAGGTGAAAAAAGTGTCTTATAATTTACTTAATCTAATAAAAAAACATAGATTAAGTAAATTATAACTATTATGGTTTTATATAACCAATTGCCAGAACAGGTTGGTATGGGTATTTTTATATGAATGGGTGTTCGCCGAGGCGGTAGAGTACTTCGTTGAGGTCGTCCAGATTGTAATTGCGGTTTCTGATAAAGTATTCAACGATGACGTCAGATTTACAGCTTCTTGATAGTAGATAGCCGGCTGTAGCCAACAAATCGTAGGTTTCTTCAATATCTAATTTTAATGCCAGACAAAAGCTGATAGCAGTTGGCTTTGATGGCTTATAAAAGTGATTAGATATTATTTTAGAAAAAAGCTTTCTGTCTACTCGGGCTGCTCTATAGACCTGCGAATTTTCCAGACCTTTTTGGTGAATAAACTCTAAGAGTAGTTCCCCAAAGCTGGGGGCTAGGCATAGGTCTTCGAATTTGTCCAAATCTTCTGTGTCTTCCGTCTTTTTTCTCAAAAGCTTACAAACAAGCCACTGAATTCTTTCACAAAATTTCCAGTCATCTTCTCTATCATATTGAAGAAGGTCTCTGTAGCACTGATGACGTTCTTCTTTACTTTCCCATGGAAAATATTTTGATGAAGATTTCTGCTGTTCTTCCTTAGGCTCTTGTGATGGATCTACTTTTTGGGGTGCAATAGAAAAGCAAATTACTTCTTCGCTATTTTTCTTATTGTCTTCTTCTATATATTGAAGATAAAGGGCTTCAGCAGCTTTTTGAAGCTTATAAATGTATTCTTCAGGTGCTTGTGAGTATTTCTGCATGTATTCTAGCCTCCAAGGGGTTAAAGACTAGAATACTCGAAATATGGGTTTGATTCAATAAGGTTATTGTTTATTCCAGACAGTAACTTCGCCATCTTCTCCGTCTATATATGTCATCCTGGTTGGGCTCATTGATACAACGATGAATTCGCCGTCTCCGGGATTAACCTGTCTTGAATCACCAGTAGATATTGTAGTGACTATAGATACAGCATTAAACATTCTCATTCTGCCTAATTCTGATGAATATTTGGCAGTTACATGTGCTGTTAATGCTTCTCCATCAGGTGAAATAGCATTTTCATCTATTGTAAGGCTGCCGTCAGGTCTGAAGGTCATTGTGGCATTAGTAATTCTAGTTCCATCTAATTCTTTTATGGTTTCATTCAGTGTCCATGTGCCTACAATATTTGCATCAATACTTTCCTTAGAAACCAAGGAATATGTCTTGGTTAGTTCAGTGGTTTTATTGTTGTCGTATAACTGTATTTTCTGGGAGTTAATGCTGGCTACTTGTGCTGTTTCATTGTCTATAGGTATATTCTCAACTTCGAGAGAATAATCCGAAGGACATTCTATGGTGAACTTACGGTTATAGCAGTTAAACTGGCCGTCGTTTACGCTATATTTACCATGACTATAGCAGAGAATAGGTTTATTGTTGATAGTTCCGTGGGCAAATTGTCTGAAATCACCATTAGGAAATGCTGCAAATCTATAAGAGGTTTCAACTATCGTGAAGCCTTTTACTATTGTCTTGGCAACTGAATATCTTTCCCATACACCGGGAAGATTGGCCTGTATTTCAGCTTTTGTAGCAAATTTATCTCTTGCCGGTGATAATGGATTGTTACCAGGATCACTACTGTCGCTATCTCCGCCACCGCAGCCTGCTGTTGTTATTAGACATGACAAAATAAATATGGTTGTAAGTATTTTCTTTATTTTCATAGTTTTCTCCTTAGATTCAATTGATTAATAAAATCTAACAAGAAAAATAAAAAAAATGGTCGCTATAAAAGCGACAAAATATTAAAGTTGCAATAAGCGCCAAAAAAAGGTACAAAATCTTGAAGAAACGCACAAATTTGCATTTTAAAGTTTTGAAGAAATGCACATGTTTGGCTTCTTCCAAGCTTATAACCAAAACCTCGAGGCTTATAAAGAATTAGCTAAGTGATAATATAAACTCAAAGACAATCTAGGGTTTTGTTCCTGCTTTCGATAGCTGTAAAATCTCTGGTAATAATTATTATTTGCTTTCGAAGTATGGAAGTACTTCATTTATATCCCAACCTACAAATTCAGCAATCTCTTTTGCTGTTCTGCCTAATTTCTTCATTTGAATAATAAGTTCAATTTTATATTTATTTCTTTCAATAGCGGCAAAATCTCTGGTCATGGTTATCACTTGTTTTCAAAAAACGGAAGGACTTCATTGATATCAGTGCCGATATATCTCGCTATTTGTTCTGCACTTAAACCTTCTGATTTCATATTATTTATAATTCTTGCTTCCGTAGCTTTCCTTTCGTTAATTCTTTCAATTGCGGCAAAATCTCTGGTCATGGTTATCACCTCTTAATAATTAAAGAGTCGTGAACTAATTCTTTAATTAAAATAGCGTTGAACCTTTTTAATATCTACAGCGCATAATTGAGCAATCTCTTCTGCTGATTTACCAAGTTTTTTCATATTTAAAATAATTGCAACT
>JAZUDR010000147.1:0-8495 GCA_045639725.1 Candidatus Avigastranaerophilus sp.
TTCTGAAGTTATCGAAATGACTTCAGCCCAGATTCTCCAGCAGGCCAGCAACGCTATGGTTGCTCAGGCTAATACTTCTGCTCAGTCTGTTCTCCAGCTCCTCCAGTAATCAACTTCGTGTTGATTCACCTGGGATTGATCGTTAGCTTTCTGAGGTGCTTACCAGGCGCAGTATTTCCTTAGATGAATCGTTAGCTTCTAAGGAACCGTCTGAGCAACGGTCCTGCGTTCTCAGGTTTGAAACTCAATTTAGGTTTGCTTCGGCCGCCCATCCGGGCCTCCTTTTTTTTTACCCCTATAATTGACTTTTGGTTGGAATAACATATAGTATGGTATTCCGAAAGGTGTGTGGTGAGCGATATGAATGGTAAGGATATGTTTGAACTCTGTGAAAGGCTTTTTCCTATCTGCAGAAGTATTACAGGAAATGGTTTCCGTGAATCACTCAGAATATTAGGTGAAGAAATACCAGAGCTGATAACCTATGAGGTTCCAACGGGTACACCTGTTTTTGATTGGACTGTTCCAAAAGAATGGAATATAAAAGACGCTTATATAAAAGATTCTTCAGGCAATAAAATAGTGGATTTTAAAGAGTCTAATCTTCACGTTGTAGGCTATTCTACTCCTGTTAATAAGACCATGGACCTGACTGAACTGAAGAAAATACTGTATACCCAGCCAGAACAACCAGATGTTGTGCCATATGTAACTTCTTATTACAAAGAACGATATGGCTTCTGTGTTAGTCAGAATCAGAAGGATTCACTGAAAGAAGATCAATATCAGGTTTTTATTGATAGCGAATTGAAAGACGGCAGTTTAACTTACGGAGAAGTAATAATTCCAGGTAAAACAGACCAGGAAATAATGTTCTCAACTTACCTTTGTCATCCTTCCATGGCTAACAATGAGCTTTCTGGTCCTGCTGTGGCAACTGCTCTTATAAAATGGCTCAAGAGCAAAGATAAGCTAAAATATACTTATAGATTTGTTTTTATACCTGAAACAATAGGCTCTATCACATATTTGAGCAGAAACCTTGATTATTTGAAAAAGCATGTAATTGCCGGTTTTGTATTATCCTGCGTAGGTGATAATAGAACTTATTCATATTTGCCTAGCAGAAATGGCAATACTATTGCTGATAGAGTATTGAGAAACGTGTTAAAATTCCATTATCCGGAATACAAAGCTTATTCATTTCTGGATCGTGGTTCTGATGAACGCCAATACAACTCTCCTGGTGTGGATTTGCCTTTCTGCGTATTATGCCGTTCTAAGTATGGGGAATACCCTGAATATCACACTTCTAAGGATAACTTGGATTTGATTTCTGCAGAGGGGCTAGAAGGTGCCTTAGAGGTTTGTATGCAGTGCGTTGATGCTCTTGAATGGAATGAGTTTTATCAGACTAACTGCTTGTGCGAACCTCAGTTAGGTAAACGTGGCCTTTATCCGACTATCAGTCAAAAGGGAAGCTACGATAGCATTCTTGCAATGCGGGATTTGATTGCTTATTCCGATGGAACCAGGGATTTATTGGATATAAGCAGCACAATAAAGGTTCCTGTTAAAGAATTGATACCAATTATAGAAAAATTGCTGAAGCATAATCTGCTAAGTATTAAAGAATAAGAGGAAGCATATGGAAGACAAGAAAAAATGGCTTATCGAATGGTTTGTGAAGAATGTAAAAGCTAATGGTGAAAAATTGGCTGCGGATTCTCAGGTTAATTATTTCAACGCTGGATACATTAACTCTTTTAATTTTATTAACCTTATTTCTGACATTGAAGATGAGTTTGACATCTCTTTTGATAATTCTCAATTCCTTGATAAATCATTCTCTACCATTGATGGGTTGGCTGCAATTATAGAAAGATTAGCAGGTAAATAATGAGAAAACCTGACTATAATTACCAGGATATAGAGGAAAGTTTACGAAAAATAGGTATAAAAGCCGGAGATACAGTTTTTCTTCATTGTAATCTTGGCTTTTTTGGCCGCTTAGAAGGTGCCTGTTCAAGCGATGATCTCTGTGAAGCTTTTTATAATGCTTTAAAATCTGTCTTAACTCAGGAAGGCACATTAGTTGTTCCGTGTTTTTCATATTCCTTCTGCCATAACGAAGTTTATGATAGAAAGACAACTAAGTCAGACTGCGGCATGTTTACGGAATTTGTAAGATTGCAAAAAGACACCATACGTTCTTTTGATCCGAACTTTTCTATAGCCGCATGGGGAAAATTCGCAAAATATTACACAGATAATCCACCGCATGAATCTTTTGGAAGTCAGTCTTTCTGGGCAAGAATCTTAGAGAAAAAAGGCAAACTGCTCTGTATGAACATTGATTGTGGTTCAACATTTATGCATTTTGTGGAATGCCAGAATAAAGTTCCATACAGATATAACAAAGCTTTTAATGGCACTTATATCGATGATAATGGAAACAAGAAACGCGATTATTTTGTTCACTTTGTTTATGATTTGGAACACCCTGAAGATGGGCCTTATACAGTCAGATTAGATAATAAATGCAGAAATTCAGAATTCTGTCATTTAACAAATCTTGGTAAAGGTGTCATGCTTTCTATAGCTTTTGATGATTATTACAGATTCATTACAGAAACCTTGGCAAAAGAACCTAGATTTTTGACTGTAGGTGGATAATAAACAACTAAATAAATTAGAATCGCAGATACATTATTTCGGAGACCTGAGTAATACCGAAATAAACTATCATAAGTATTTCTATACAGGCGAAAGTGCATCTTAGGAGATTCTTGGTTTTTCCCCCGAAGGAGATATATTGGTTTTTGAAAAACTGTGAATTGTCAATAACCACAGCTAGTATCAATCCTGAAAGAATTATATACAAATCCATACCGGTTATGCCAAATATTGAGTAGTTCAGTTGTTTATATTGACAGTTTGTATAGTTGGTAAATATTATGTTCAGCATGTTCTGCAATGCTGAAAAATCACTGGCACGGAACATAAGACAAACCAGGCTGACCAGAAACATTGTTCTGATAACTTGAAAACATTGGTAGGCAGATGTTTGCTTTGTCTTTTCATGAACAGTTAGCTTAGGCCAAAATGTTTCCCACAAATCAGAAAGGGTAGTAATAATAAATGGCACCAGGCTAGCGCCTAAGAATAGGTTCAAGGATTTTCCATGCCATGTGCCAAGCAGAAGCCATAGCGAAAACATCGACAAATAAAAGGGTATCTTTTTCCCTATTTCCTTGCCTATTTTTTTGCGACAGAAGCGGCCAAGATTTAAGAAGGCATTGCTTTTTAATAACGGATACATGACATAATCTCTAAACCAGCCACCTAAGGACATATGCCATCTTCGCCAGAATTCTTTAAAACTGTTTGCAGATAACGGGGCTTCGAAATTTTCCGGCAGATTAATATCAAAGAGTTTTGCTGTGCCTAAGACTATATCAATACAACCAGAGAAATCAAAATATAGCTGCAATAGAAATATAAAAGAGGCTAATAATATTTCAGTGCCACCGAAAATTGAATAATTATCGAATACGCTGTTAACAACAAAATTCAATCGTTCGGCAATGACCAGTTTTTTAAAATAACCCCACAGCATTCTTTCTAGGCCACAGATTAGGTTATTAAAACAAAACTTTTTTTCAGAAATGATTTGTTCTTGCAGAAGGTTAAATCTTAGAACAGGCCCTAAGAATGTGACTGGAAAAAATAAAATGAATAATAATACATCACATGGATTTTTCTCTGCTTTATAAGTTTTCCAATAAACATCCAACAAATAGCCGATTGCTGAAATGCTGATAAAAGAATATCCTAGAGGCTTTATTAAATCTTTTCCGGAAACAAGGTGCCAGTCAACTAGATAAGGCATGCATAAATCACCAAGATAAAGGGTGTTTTTTAAATAAAATATCTGAAAAACAATAATAGATATAAAGACTTTGGTAATAAGACCTCTGTTTTTATCTTCTGCTTTATCTATGGCAATGCCGCCTGAGTAAGCTAATACAACTATTAAACCAATATTAAATAATACATTTGCGGCTGTATTGCCATCGCAAACTATAACCATAAGCCAGTAGCAGAGCAGGCTGAAGGCTAACAGCAAATACTTCTGTATTTTTTTGCCTATTGTATAATATAAAAATAAAGCAATCGCTAAGATATAAAAATAATTTACAGAGAATAAAAGCTTCATTTCTAAGCTATTAACTATTTGCTTCAGAGATTATATCAATCATCTCTCCAACATTTTTCATTGTTAAAACTTTTCCCATGGGAAATTTAATTCCGAATTCAGCTTCAATAGCTACAATAAGATTTATGTGCTCGAAAGAATCCCAGCCTTCAATGTCGTTTGCTGTTGTGTTTTCGTCAATATTTATGCTTTCGTCATCAAAAACATCTCTGAATACAGGATTCAGCCTGTCTAGTATTTCTTTCTTTGTCACCTTATTTACTCCTATGTTGCTTTTTTAGCTATAATATCGGAATTTAATTCTAAAGTAAATAATATGCCTTTAATTAGAGCACATTAGCTTTGATTACTTTATTCTTGCGCTGATAGCTTTCGTCTATTTTAAGAAGCCATTCTGTATTTCCGTTATTATCAGAAATCTTCGTGAATCCCTGCTTTTCATAAAAATCAGCCACCATCTTATTTTTTGCTGTGGGAAAATAGTAGCCCTTGATTTCTTTAATGCCAGATTTTGAGGCCTTTCCGAATAGGGCATCCATCATGGCATATTCCATGTCACGTTTTAATACTCTGCAACTCATAAGCCAGAGAATTATGTCTAATTTATCTTTGTCTTTCTCTGCAATAACAAGACTCACAACACCGTTATCACCAAATTTGTCAGAAAGAGTGCCTAAAAGTGTGATGTATTTTTCGTTATTGGCAAAATTTTCTATGTCGTTCAGAGTATAACGTCTGGTTGTAAGATTAAACTGGTTTGATTTGTTTGTTAGCTGTGAAATGCGTGAATAATATATCTTTTCGAAAGGCTTAATTTCAGCAGACATATTAAGAGAAACAAGATAATCATTGTAATTGCTGAATTGTTTCTGAAATTCAATTCTTTTGATGTTTTCCTTATACATTTCATTGCGTTTAACATCATCAACACTCAGAACGGAAGTTTGCTCAAAATAGCCTGCTTTGTCTATTTCGGTAATATAGTTTTCGATGGTGCTCAACTCTGGAACAGCTACATTTGGTAGGTTTTGTTTTATAATTTCCCGTTCAGCAGGATTATCATCTACAAAAACAAAGCTTTCGGGTAAAAGATTAAGCTCGCTGGCCATTTCCGAAAGATTCATATCTTTAGGTTCCCAGTTTGCTTTAATGGAAATAAAATCTTCTTCTTTCAGAATCATCTGAGGGTGTTTTAAGCCAGCTAAGGCATTTTCTTTATCGTTTTTGGAAATAATATTTAATAGAACACCAAGATTCTTAATATTCTTCAGATATTGCTGGAATTCGCAATAGCTTTCACCGAGAGCTGTTTCCTGGCCAATCTGAAGATTTTCAACACCATCATCACCGACAATGCCACCCCAGAGTGTGTTGTCTAAGTCTATTGCCATAGCTTTTTTGTTCTTGCCTAATATTGACTTAATAATGTTAAAGACGCTAAAAGCCAAGACTGGTATAGCTTCGAAGCTTAATGCATATTTATACATATACCAAAACTGTGGATCTGACCACTTTTTAAGACCAAAATCTGCAGCCAGATAATTAATGTCATTTATGTAGAAATTGGGAGTGTTTTCAGCGTATTCCACAAATTTTGCATTAAGTCTGGAAACGAAATTAACTCTGCCGTGAGAATCTGAAAAGTCTTTGTTTCCCAATAGTCTGTAATTTGGATATTCAAAATTATTCTGAATAATAGGACAATTATAAACTGCTTTAAGCTTTATCCACATTTCTTCAAAGTGTTTATACTGAGTGTCTAATAGATTGTTTATTTCTTTCTTGGAGTTGGCTAGAGTAGGGAAGTTGTTGATGTTTCTGCTGGTAGTGTGGATAAATATTAGTTCAGGCTTGAATTCTAATAGCTCATTATTTGCAAACATTGCATCTTGCCAATATTGAGCATACTCAGATTCATAAAAGGATGGTTTTATTCCGCTATTGAGAAGAAAAAGCTCTAGAATGCCGATTATGTCATGGGTAGTGGAACCACCAAGGACAGCGATTCTTTTCTCAATCCAATTATTCCCTTCTAACAATTGTTTGCGCAGTTTCTTTTTATTCTTCAATAGATACATACTATCAAAAGGATATTCTAATTCTTTCATAATCAATTCTGAACTTTCCTATTTTTAGAGGTAATTATAACGATAACCTCGTTCTTCTGTCTATAATAAACACCTCATTAATATCCCTGATTGTCTCAAATATTTTCTTATGCTATTATCTGAATAGGTAAAAACTTATGAATACTAACCAGACAACAGAATATGCTGATAGATTTTATGAACTTCTTTCTAACACGGGTGTTTTGCAAAGCAAACTTTTTGAAAAGATAAAGAAGGATTACACGTTTGATGAATTGCTTGGATTGAATCAGCTTCTTAAATATTATATAGAAGAAAACAAGCTTGCCATAGAAGAAGTTTTTGATTGCTACTCTTTTATTAACCAGATGGTAATTGAAGAAACCTATTATTTCAGAAAATATGGCAAATATCGCAATTCTACATTTGAAGAAGTAGAGCAAGTTGTATATGCTAACAGGGAGTATATGCAGAAATACATGATAGGTCTTACTATAACAGATTTTATTTGGTTGCAGCATGTGAAGACTGTCAGATATTTCAAATCTTTACTTCCGCAATTATCTGGAAATTATTTTGAGATTGGTCCTGGTTTTGGTCAATATCTTTCAAAAGCTATTCAGTTTGGAAAATTCACTAGTTTTAAAGCAATAGATATAAGTGATACATCTGTTGCTAACAGTAATAAGTATCTGGATTATCTCAATATAAGCGATAAGTGCAGGGTAAAAAAGGAAGACTTTTTCCAATACGATTCTAATAGTAAATTTGATACTATTGTTATGGGTGAAGTGTTGGAACATGTTGAACAACCGCTTGCGATGCTTAAGAAAATCAGGGAAATACTAGCTTCAAAAGGAAAAGCTTTTATTACTACTGTAATTAACGCACCTGCTTTCGATCATATATTCCTATTTAATACACTTGAAGAAGTTTTGGATTTGTGTAAGCAGGCTGGGTTCAAAATAGTAGAGCATGAATACTATATTGCCAATGATTTGCCATTAGAAAAGGCGCTGAAGAAGAAAGTTGCTATAAATATAGCTGTTTTACTGCAAAATGACTAATATGCTTAAGTTAAAAGTTCATCATACTGGTTATCTTGTTAAAAATCATAGCCAGGCCTTAGAGGCTTTTATTGCACTTGGCTACCAGATAAAACAAGATACAGTAAGGGATGAATTAAGAAAAATTGATATTACCTTTGTTGAAAAAGACAATTCAGTGTTAGAAGTGATAAGCCCTTGCTCTGATGATTCAACAGTGTCTAAGCTATTGCCGCGTATAAAAAATTCGCCATACCATATTTGTTATGTTTCTGATGACATAGAAAAAGACTCTGAAACATTAAGGGACATGGGATACTTACCCTTCACAGAACCACAACCAGCAATAGCCTGCGACAATCGCAGAGTTTGTTTCTTTATTCATCCATCTATAGGAATGCTTGAACTCTTGGAAAACTAACATATTTTTTCGCCAACTTTTTATCCCGCAGACTTTCGCAAAGCAGTGAGCAGGTCAGGGTAGAGCATCAGAGTAACGAAATACCGAGGCTAAAAAATCGGCTGTTCGGTCTGCTTCATCCGCATAAATCCTGTTATCTGTTGCAATAAACTCCTGCTAACATTCGCTAAGCAGTGAGCTGGTTAGGGGAAACCACAGACTAACTACTGGCGTCAGCTAAACAATTCCCTCCTAGCAGCGAAGCTGCGCCCTTCTAGCGAAGCGCCCTTATCCATAAGTTTGAAACATGAAATTTTTTACCTTTACACAACCATTAAAATAAATATATTAAAAATATATGAAAATTTTTTATAAATAAGCTAAAGTGATGTGAAAATTCATGAAAATAATAGCTTTTTATATGAAAATTGCCATTGGTTTACCGAAATCGCCCGAAGGCTTTTGGAATTTTGTGTCGACATATATAATAACAAAAGCGAAATATAGGCGAAATAGTTCTTTGAAAATCTAAGACTTTAAAATAGGAGGTGTGACTATTTAAAGTGTTCGGGTTCAGGGTGACAGGAAGTCACTCAGAACACAGGGTTTGGAATTTGGGATTAAAAAATAGGTTCGCATTTCGAGTTTGTAAAATTTTAAAATCGGTCTGAAAATTAAGGAAACTGGTCCAAGGATGGACCAACGACTAACCAGAATTCAAGGAGGAATTCAATTATGTCACT
>JAZUDR010000148.1:0-6031 GCA_045639725.1 Candidatus Avigastranaerophilus sp.
AAGCTTAATGAAAGTCTTGTGAACAGCCTTGCTATGGCCTTCATCCATTGTGATGCGTTCTCTATCCCAGTCACAGGAGCAACCAAGCTTATGGAGCTGCTTCAGAATGATGCCGCCATATTTTTCCTTCCATTCCCATACGCGATTAACAAACTTTTCGCGTCCCAAATCGTGTCTACTAAGCTTTTCTTTTGCAAGAGCCTTTTCAACAACGTTCTGAGTAGCAATACCAGCATGGTCAGTGCCAGGAAGCCACATAGCTTCCATACCGAGCATACGGTGATAACGGATTAAAATATCCTGAAGGGTATTGTTGAGAACGTGACCCATGGTAAGCATACCAGTAACATTGGGCGGTGGAATAACAATACTATATTTTTGCTTTTTAGAATCTTCATGGCCATGGAAGCACTTGTGTTCTTCCCACTTAGCGTAGATTGAATCTTCTACATTCTTAGGATCATAAGCCTTTGGCAACAAATTCTGTTCGTTTTCTGACATAATAAAAAACCTTCAATAACTTGTAGTGTGATTACTTCTGTATAATGTGCAACAACTTGTCAATATCTTCGTGACTAAGTTCAAGATTCTTAGCCTGAGAAACGATATTGAGCTTTGTCTTAATCTGGTCGATTTTTGCCTTAGTTCTTTCATCAGGTTTAAGTTCATAAGCGTGGTTGAGATAATCAACAGCTTCCTGGAACTTGGATTCTGTAATAAGAACGTCTGCCATGCTCAAAACAAGTGGAACATAGTTCGGGTCAATCTGGAGACCGGCGGCAATATATTCCTTAGCCTGTGTAAGCTTACCCTTTTCAAGCATTCTTTCAGAGAAACGGTTGTAAGTAGTAGCTGTTGGTTCAAAAACTGGCAGGCTATCAATTGGCAAACCATTAGGAGCAAGAATCTTAGCACCGCAAAGGTGGCAGAAACGGCTTTCAGAGTTAGTCTGTTCAGCACCGCAGGAACTGCATTTAAACAGGTTCTGAACAACCCATACCTTAGATTTCTTTATAATCTTATCGCTTCTTCTGTAGCCTTTTTCTACTTCAAAAACAATACACTTTTCTGGGAAACTGGTGCTTCTGAAATAATCTGTAGCAACATGTCTGGAAGAATCATATTCTTCAGAAATAACAGGCATATAGCTAATCTGATTAGGAATGATAAGTCTTTCCATCAGCTTTTTATGCAAAGACTGAAGTTCTGGGTCTGACTTTTTGGAAAGAGCAGAATCAAGTCCGTCAAAGAAATCGATGAAACCAGCAATGATGTCGTTGTTATCGTCTACGTTAACAGGAGCGTCTGGATTAACGGTTTCCAATTCAGTCATCTTGTTCTTAATACTATTAAGTTCAATTTCTCTTTCGTTAAGCTGATGTCTAGTATCTTTAAGCTGTTTTTCAAAGGCTTCAATAGTAACAAGCTGGTCAGCAACCTGCTGAGTCAGGGCTTCTATTTCACTGTGATCACTAGGATTTACAGGACCGCCTTCTTCAAGCTTAGCTTCAAGAGCCTTGCGAAGAACCTGAATTTCGTCTTCCTTATCAACAACACACTGCTGAAGCTGAGAAACCTGCAACTGGTATTCTTCCTTCTTGGTCTGACTGATAACTTCGGAACGAGCCTTTTCAAGGTCTTCGGTAAGCTTTTCAATATCGTTTTCTGCAGCAGTAAGCTTCATGGCAAGTTCAGTATATTCTTCTTCCTTGCCACTCATGGTATTAACCTGCTGAGTCAATTCTTCAATCTTTTCGTTTTCTGCAACAAGACGGGCGATTTCATTCTTTGCATTTGAAAGGGCTTCGTTGGCACGCTGCAATTCTTCATTAGAAGAAATTTCATTGCGTTCCCTGCCAGCCAGTTCATTCTGCAATTCAGCAACCTGTCTGTTGAGATCAGTAACCTGATTCTTGTATGCTTCTGCTTCCAATGAAACCTGGGAAAGCATGGCATTACTCTGGTTAGTTGCTTCTTCAACCGCTTTTTTAACAGCTTCATCGTTCATGGAAGATAATTGACCAGGAACAGATTCAAGTTCTTCTGTTTTAACGCGGAGTTCTTCGGTCTTGTCGTTCAACTCTTTTACTCTGGTTGCAAGTTCAGCTTCTTTATCGACCAGTTGAGCATCCAGTTCTACAGCACGCTGATTGGCTTTATCGCGTTCATCCTTATAAAGCTCAATTTCATTTTTGAGCTGATTATTGGACTCTTCAATTTCGGTGCTTTTTATCTTTAAAGTATCAAGTTCTTGCTTTGAAATTACATAATCACTTTGTATTTTACGTAGTTTTTCTTCTAATTCAGAGACTTTAGGATCTTCGGTATATTCAGCAACAGTCATACCTTGGCTCTGTTCCAGCATTTCCTTCATGGAACGGATTTGTTCATCCTTTTCATTCTTTATGCTATCACAGAGTTTTTTCTGTTCTTCAAGTTCTCCTCGTAGACCTTCCAGCTCGGCATTTTTCTGGTCGAGCGTCTTCTGCAGGTCTTCATTCTTTTCTGCATCTGCGTCGCCATTCTCAATCTGGCTCTTTAAATTTCTAATCTGTAATTGCAGCAGCTTAATCAGATTATCCTTCTGAACAATCTGCTGATTCAATTTTCTAAAAAATTCGTTGCTTATTTCGCCGTTTGCTTCTGGCATACAGCCTCCTAAAACCTACGTTTACAAAGTGACCATATATACAATAATACCGCTATTTATCGGTGTTTTGAGCACCTCTAAATAACGCTGACTATCAATATAGGCATAATATTCTAAATACAGAAGTCTAGCATAGACTTTAAATCAATGCAACTCTATATCTAAAACTTAATAAATTTTATGCATTAGGGTTCATATCCCTAAGCATTTTTACCTGATCCTTCAATTTTTTATTGCAATCAGGGCACATAACGCCTTCATAGATAGTTACACCACAAAGTTCACACTGGTGAGCTATTTTTTTCAGGCCTATTCTTTCAAGTCTCCCAGACTTAATGAAAAACATAACTCTATCTTCTTCACAGCCGCAGTTATTCGCAACCTGCTCAACTGAAGCTCCTGGGTTAGCGCGCAAAAATACTTTTATCTTTCCAAAAAGCTCTTCTTCTTCCTTAAAGCACTTAGGACAAAGATCCTTAGCTATTCTCACCATTATAACGCCACAATTTCTGCAAGAAATCAGATTGGGGCCTTGGTTTTCTTCTACCATAGCAATTATCCTTTCAGCGACTTATAGTTCTTGTATCAAAATCAACAGCGGCTACAGGAATGCAGAGTTGCATAATTTTTCTTGGTTCCTTGCCGGCTTCATTAACATAAATATTTGCAGAATACCCTTCATTAGCTGGAATTCTGAACAAATGGCGATAGTTTTTCATGGAAGCGCTGTCGATAGGTTCACTTTCACCTTCATCATCAACTATTGTCATGGTCAGGCTGGTGTTTTCTACTTCCATATTAGCCTTAGCTGAAATCTTAACTCTGGTATCTTCAGGAATACTGAATTTATCAAGCTTAAATATGTTGTTTTCCTGACCTTCTGTTACCGTAAAAGTAGCTTCTTCAAAAGTAGTCGGATGCTGAACAGTAATCTCAACAACTCTATCTGCTTTGGTAACTGGAGCATCATTTACTGCGGATTCTCCATCATCAGGCTTTTCAACTTCACCGAATTGAGGACCTTTTTCTTCACCAGGAGTTGAAGCTTCATAGCTAGCTGTTTCAGTTTCGAAACTACTAGCTGGTGTAGATTCTGGTTCTTCTGCCGGAGTATCAGTATTTTCTTTTGCAGCTTCATCATTAGCCTTGTCATCAGCTTTATTTCCACCACTGGCTTCTGGTGATGTTGTTGTAGTTGTAGTATTTCCAGATTTTCCACTTACAAAAAAAGCTTCATCATAAGAATCGGAAAGAATATACTTGCCATCCTTGCATTTAACACTCCAGCTATAAGCGGCTGAAGCACCTGCAAAACCAACAGTATTAGAATTAACAGAATTAACCATCTGCTGCTTCAAGCCATTGATACTATCAGTAACAGACTGCTGAAGCTGAGTATTCTGCTCATTTTCAGAAGTCATTTCTGTGTTTCGTGTTTCAGTTATCTTGGTAATATCAAGAGTAGAGCCTTCGCCTATATCAGATTTCTGCTTTTCCCAAGCACCGTCAACCTTAGAAACCTGTTCCTGCATGCGCTTGTTGTATTCAGCTTCTCTCTGTTCTGCAGCTTTTTCTGCTTCTTCAAAAGAGTCAAATGTAAGATCAGCAGCACAGGCTACACCTGCCAGGCTACCAGTTAATAAGGACACAATCAGTATTTTCTTGAAAACTCTATTTTTCATAAAATAGCCTCCGACCTTGAAGCTTATTCTATAATTTTATAATATTCGAAAAGGTTTATCAAGTTTAAAGAGGTTTCAAGGAAGCAGCAATTATATTTTCTTCACCAGCAGAGGTTTTAACTATCAACCCACCGTCCTGTTCCAGACGAACAGGAATTCCAACAAAGCTTTCCCGCCCTGGAACATCAAAAACAAAGCTCCGTTTCCAGAACTGGCCGCCAAAATCATTCCACATAGCAGTCTGCTCACCAGGTGTCATATAAAAAATCTTTTCCCAGGCTTTACAGAATTCACACAAAACAGTTTCCCTATCAACTAGTATTCCTTCTTCCTTCAGGGAAGCAAAATCAGACTCCGGTTTCTCTAACGGAAGCATATTCAAACCGATGCCAATAACACATCTGAACCCTTCCGTTAAAGAGGCTGTCTGAGTCGTTTTGGGGCAACCTATAAAATAGGAGGATTCTGTCAGAATACCAGCCAGTTTACGATCTCTTACCCAGATATCGTTAGGCCACTTCAACCAGATATCAGATTTTTTAAGGCCAAGCTGTTCCAGAGTTACAGCCATGGCAACTCCAGCAATCATTGAAATAGGGAAATTGTATTCCTTAACCTCTGCAGAAAACGAAAACATGAGGCACTGACCTGCGGCAGCAGATTCCCATTTGCGTTCATACTGCCCTTTACCCTTTGTCTGGGTATCAGCAACTTCAATACAGTGAAAATAATCAGGCTGACGCCAGATTTCTTTCAGGTCATCATTGGTAGACCCTGTTTCAGAAAGCCAAAGCAGCTTATGGTTTGCCCAGAAACTGCTTTCAGCCAGAACGTTCTTTAAATCAGAATGCATTCTTCAGTGTTTCCAACTGTTCATAAGCAGTTAAATCACGTGTTAATGGGGAAAGAGAAACATAGCCTTCAGCCACAGAATTATTGTCGCATTCCGGATCAGCATCTGCAACCTGAGGTCTTCCGTTTACCCAGTAATAAGGCCTTCCATAAGTATCTATACGCTTTTCGAAACCACCTGTGTATATAACCCTTCCAACCTTTGTGACTTTAAGTCCCTTAATCTGTTCCTTTGGCAGATTTGGAACATTCAGGTTATACAGATATTTTGGATCAGCCTTAATTTCGATAAGTTTCCTTGCAGTTTTCAGAGCCCATTCAGCAGCAATGGAATAATCAGCATCAGGTGTTGGATGGTCTAATGAAACAGACATAGACAGAATATCTACAAATGCACCTTCATAGCCTGCTGCACAAGTGCCTGAATACATAATGTCAACACACATATTCTGCCCCTTGTTAATACCAGAAACAATCAAGTCTGGTCTAGCCGGCATCAAGGTTTCGATTCCCATTTTTGCACAATCTGCAGGAGTTCCGCTTGTAGTAAAAGCCTTCACTCCCGGTATATTTATATCAACTTCCTTAACCCTCAAAATATTAGAGAGAGTCAGAGCATTGCTTGCAGCACTGCGTTCAACATCAGGCGCTACCAGATATACTTCGCCCAAAGCAACAAAAGCCTTTGCCAAAGCAACAATACCTGGAAAGAAAATTCCATCATCATTACAAATTAGAATGCGCATAAGGTCTCCTTATAGTTAGTCTACAGATAATAACACATATTAATGTATAATGTATAATGTATAATTATAGAAAGCCCTGCGGGCATGAAGAACTGCCGCTT
>JAZUDR010000149.1:0-2629 GCA_045639725.1 Candidatus Avigastranaerophilus sp.
GTTTAGCGAAGCGTATTAAACCTATAGGCGTAGCCTCATTCATATTTGCGAAGCAAATCATTCATAATCGGCGCAGCCGATTCATTCATAGCCCGAAGGGCTCATTCATTATATTGCCCGTGAGGGGTAATTGTGCTATACTAGCGAAAAATTTTTCTAGGAGTCCTCTACCGTGAATTACGATTTTAAGAGTATTGAACCTAAGTGGCAGGCAGAATGGGAAAAGGCCCATCTGTTCGAAGCCAAAGATAAAAGCGATAAGCCAAAATTTTATGGCCTTGTTGAATTCCCTTACCCAAGCGGAGCTGGGATGCACGTTGGTCATATCAAAGCTTATTCTAGCCTTGAAATTATCAGCAGAAAAAGAAGAATGCAGGGCTACAATGTTCTGTTCCCAATAGGTTTTGACGCTTTCGGTCTTCCAACAGAAAACTATGCTGTTAAGACTAATACTCACCCACGTAAAATCACTGACCAGAACATCGCCAGATTCTCTGATCAGCTCAAAAAGGTTGGTTTTTCTTTCGATTGGACAAGAGTAATCGATACTACTGATGACAAGTATTATCACTGGACTCAGTGGATATTCCTCAAGATGTTCGAAAAAGGTCTTGTTTTCAGAAATAAGGCTCTTGTTAACTATTGCCCACACTGCAAAGTAGTTCTTTCTAATGAAGACTCTCAGGGCGGCAAGTGCGACGTTTGCCATGAAGACGTAGTTCAGCTTTCAAAAGACGTTTGGTATCTGAAGATAACAAAATACGCTGAAAAGCTTCTCAAAGGTCTTGATGGTGTTGATTTCCCAGAAAATATCAAGCAGCAGCAGGTTAACTGGATTGGTAAATCTACTGGCGCTTTCGTAAATTTCGCTCTCGACGGCGTTGACGAAAAGATTGAAATCTACACTACACGTCCGGATACTCTCTTTGGTGTAACCTTCATGGTTATGGCACCAGAACATCCTTTAATCGACAAGTATGCAAGCCGCATTTCCAATATGAACGAAATCATGGCTTACAGAGAAGAATGTGCCAAGAAGACAGAATTCGAACGCACTCAGCTTGTAGACAAGAAGAAGACCGGCAAGAAGCTTGAAGGACTTTGCGGTATTAACCCAATCACCGGTAAGAAAGTTCCGATATTTGTAGCTGACTACGTAATGATGGGCTACGGCACTGGCGCTATCATGGCTGTTCCTGCTCATGACCAGAGAGACTATGATTTTGCTAAGGCTTTTGGTATCGACATCGTTCAGGTTATCAAGGGTGGCGATATCAGCAAGGAAGCTTATGCTGGTGACGGCGAAATGATTAACTCTGATTTCCTTAATGGTTATACCAACAAGAAAGATTCAATCGCCAGAATGTTGGAAGAAATTGAAAAGAAGGGTATCGGTCACGCTGGTGTTCAGTTCAAGATGAAAGACTGGGCATTCAACCGCCAGAGATACTGGGGTGAACCAATTCCTTTGATTCACTGCGATAAATGCGGTGTTGTAGCTGTTCCATACGAAGAATTACCACTTCGCCTGCCACAGATTCAGAACTTCGAACCTGGCACTGACGGCAAGAGCCCACTGGCCAAGATTGAAGAATTCGTAAACTGCAAGTGTCCGAAGTGCGGTGGCGCTGCTAAGAGAGAAACCGACACCATGCCACAGTGGGCTGGTTCTTCCTGGTATTATCTCCGCTATTGCGACGCTCACAACGAAAAAGCATTCGCTGACCTCGAAACTTTGAAATACTGGATGCCTGTTGACTGGTATAACGGTGGTATGGAACATGTAACCCGTCACTTGCTCTATTCTCGCTTCTGGCATCAGTTCCTCTATGACGAAAAGCTTGTTAATACTCCGGAACCATACGCAAAGAGAACTGCTCAGGGCTTGATTCTCGGTTCTGACGGTGAAAAGATGAGCAAATCAAGAGGCAATGTAGTTGACCCACTTGATATCGTAAATCAGTATGGTGCTGATACACTTCGTGTTTATGTAATGTTCATGGGCGATTACGGAATGGCTGCTCCTTGGAACGATGCTTCTGTTAAGGGCTGCAAGCGTTTCTTAGACCGTGTTGCTACATTGACTGACATCGTTACAGACGCACCGGTTGATGAAATTGAAAATGCAATTCACAAGGCAATCAAGAAGGTTACCTCAGACATTGAAGAACAGAAGTTCAACACTGCTATTGCATGCTTGATGGCTCTTCTTAACGATATTACCAAGGCCGGTAAGATTGGTAAGGAACAGCTTGTAAGCTTCCTGAAGCTCTTGTCTCCATTCGCTCCACACATTGCAGAAGAAGCCTATCATCAGATTGGTTTCAATGACTTCCTGACCATATCTGCATGGCCGACCTATGATGAAGCCAAGACCATTGATTCAGTAGTTAATATTGGTGTTCAGGTTAATGGTAAGGTTCGCGGAACCGTAGGTATTCCTAAGGATGCGTCTAAGGAAGACGCCCTTGCTATTGGTAAAGCCAACGAAAAGGTTGCTTCCTTCCTCGAAGGCAAGACAATCGTTAAAGAAATCTACGTTCCAGGCAAAATCCTGAACTTCGTAGTTAAGTAAGATAAAAAGCCAGCCATTCGGCTGGCTTTTTTTATGTACTTTACGAAGTGGGTA
>JAZUDR010000150.1:0-17688 GCA_045639725.1 Candidatus Avigastranaerophilus sp.
TAGTTGCTTCCAAGGTTGATGGTCTCAAGGAACTGCTTCAGGCCCGCAAAGAACTTTCTAACCTTCTTTCTTATATGGATGGTAAAGAAGGCGCTGAAGGTCTCATCAATAAAATTTTGAATGATCCGGCTCTCATGAAGGCACTTGCTGCAAAGGCTAAGGAAAAAGAAGCTGAAGCTCCTGCTGAAGCACCAGCTGCAGCTCCAACCGAAGCAAAACCAGAAGCTTAATTTCGGAGGCTTACTTAAAAATGGCTGAATTATTACAACAGAATGAAGTATTAAATGCTGAAACCCTGGAAATGTCGGATTTTGAGAAGTTGCTTTCTCAAGAATTCAAGCCTAAGACTGAAGAAGCTAATACTGCTGTTCAGGGTGCGGTAAAGACTCTTGTTGGTCAGGCTCTTGAAAATGCTAATCTGGTATCTAATGATTCCATAAAAACCATCGAAGGTATTATTGCTGAATTAGATAAGAAGATTTCTGCTCAGGTTAATGCTATTATTCACCATGAATCTTTTCAGGAAGTTGAAAGCGCATGGCGTGGTCTCTCTTATCTTGTTAATAATACTCAGACTAGCACTTCTAATAAAATTCGCGTAATGAATATTTCTAAGAAGGACGTCCAGAAGCAGCTCAAAAAATTTAAGGGCACTAACTGGGATCAGAGTCCTCTCTTTAAGATGATTTATGAAAGCGAATACGGCACTGCTGGTGGAGAACCTTTCGGATGCCTGATTGGTGACTATTATTTCAACCAGACTGCTCCAGATATTGAAATGCTCAAGGGTCTGGCTCAGATTGCAGCCGCAGCTCATGCTCCATTGATTTCTTCTGCTGATCCTTCCATGATGAATCTTGAAAGCTGGCAGGATCTTGCAAATCCAAGAGATTTGTCTAAGATTTTTGCAACTCCTGAATACGCTGCTTGGAGAAGCTTCCGTGAATCAGAAGATAGCCGATATGTAGCCTTGGCTCTTCCAAGAGTTCTGAGCCGTATGCCATACGGTGCGAATACAAATCCTGTAGAAGAATTCAATTTTGAAGAAGAAACAGCTTCAGGCGACAGCAAGAACTACAACTGGATGAACGCTGCCTATGCAATGGGTACTAATGTTACACGTTCATTCACAAATTATGGCTGGTGCGCTCGTATTCGTGGTGTGGAATCAGGTGGAACCGTAGAAGGTCTGCCAACCCATACATTTAAGGCAGATGATGGTAGCACAGCAATGAAGTGCCCAACAGAAATTGCTATTACAGACCGTCGTGAAGCAGAACTTTCCAACAATGGTTTCATGCCGTTGATTCATTGGAAAAATACTGACTATGCTGTTTTCCTCGGTGGTCAGACTTGTAACAAGCCACAGGAATATGACAATCCAGACGCAACTGCTAATGCAAACCTTTCTGCGCGCTTGCCATACATCTTTGCTACAAGCAGATTTGCTCACTATCTGAAGTGCATCGTTCGTGACAAAGTTGGTTCTTTCAAAGAAAAGGCAGATATGGAAAGCTGGTTAAATGACTGGATATCACAGTATGTAACAAGCGATCCAACCGCTTCTGAAGAAATCAAAGCAAAGTATCCGTTAGCTGAAGCTAAGGTAGAAGTATCAGATATAGAAGGCCAGCCCGGCTACTATTCTGCAAAATTCTATCTCAGACCGCATTATCAGCTTGAAGGCTTGACTACATCTTTGAGATTGGTTACTAAGGTTCCAAACGGAGCTGCTTAAAAATAGAGATTGATATCTACGGATGGATTTGACGTCTACCCGTAGATTTCATATTTTATGCAAAAGGAGAATTAAAATGTCTAGTGATTTTTTCCTGCAGATTGATGGTATCGAAGGCGATTCTAACGATAGCAAACATGCAAAATGGATTGAAGTAAAGTCATTTGAACACGGTGCTTCTCAGTCTGTTGATATTAAGCGTGGCGCAGATGTTAGCGGCCGTGGTGCTTTTGAACCATTCGTATTCACTCACTCAGTAGACAAAGCTACACCAAAAATACAGCAATTCTGTATGAATGGTAAAGATATTAAGAAATGCACCTTCAATGCATGCCGTGCAATTTCTGGTAAGCAGACTGTTGTTTACGAACTTAAATTTGAAAACGTAAAAATTATTCAGGCTCAAGTAAAAACTGTTGAAATTAATGATACAGATGGTCGTTTGATTTCTCAGCAACCTATCGAAATCGTTTCTCTCTACTATAAGAAGATGACTTGGAAGGTTGTTCCTGTTAAACCTGATAATACTCTTGACGGTCCGGTTGAAACCAACTTCGACCAGATTGAAAACAAGTAATACTGTAATAGGTTATAAGGCCTGCAATGCCGTGTTTGGTCTGCAGGCCTTTCTTATGTAAATATGAGTTCTTCTGATTCAAAACTAAAAGATTCTGATTTATTTTATCCCTGTTTGATGACCAGGCTGATTGATAATGAACCGGAGTCTAAGATTGATAAGACATACAGAGCCTTTACTGCAGAACAGGTAAAGGAAGATGTTATGAAGAATTTAGAGATGATACTGAATTCCAGTTCCAGGCCTTCTGATGAAGAACTGGGAGGAAATCCATGGGTTATAGGTTCTGTATTAGGTTTTGGATTAACTGATTTTTGTGGAACTTCACATTCTGTAGATTATGTAGAAGAATTAAGAAAAAAAATCTATTATCAGATTGCTACTTTTGAGCCGAGAATTAAAAAAGAAACCTTAGAAGTTAATCTGGTGGAAGAAACAAACGGTGAAAACAAAGACTTAGTTCTTCTTATTAATGGCGTTATCCATATTTCCCCACTTAGTGAAGAAATAAGTTTTATTAGTAGACTAGACTTAGAATTGGGTAGAGCTACAATTTCTGAAAACAAATAGAGATGTTAAATGGATAAAAGCTTCTTAAAATACTATCAAAATAACCTGGAATATTTAAGAAAACTTGGTGGAGAGTTTGCAAAGGATTTTCCTAAAATTGCTTCACGATTGGAATTGAGTGCAAATGAATGCCAAGACCCGTATGTGGAAAGATTATTAGAAGGAGCTGCTTTTCTTGCTGCTAAGGTTGAGGCTAAGTTGGATAACGGTGCTCCAAGATTAATGGAGGCTGTTGTAAATGCTTTTAATCCATCATTAGGTGCTTCCACTCCGTCTAGTGCAATTATTGAGTTAGAAGGAATAGATTATAATTCTGTAGGAACTTTCGGTTTGATTCCTGCAGGCACTTCATTTAAGGCAAGTATACCAACCATAGATACTCCGTGTATTTTTTCTACTTTGGTTGACTATAATATATTTCCAGTAAATGTTAGCAGCGCAAAGTATTTAACTCTTGAACTATCAAGCTATGGTATCAAATCTCCCGCTGCTGTTTCCCTGGATTTTAACATTATTAAGGCTTATGTGGGGAAATCCGGCGATTTAAGAATGTATATAAATCTGCCTTTCTCAGATACTTCTGAGTTACAAAGACAATTAATAGAAGATCTGGAAGCAGTCTATGTATTAAAAGATGGTAAAACAGTAAAGGTTGATGGAATAGATTTCAGGCTTCCTTTCGATACTGAAAAGAAAAATTACCTGAATGAAAGTTTCTTTGTTAGTCTTGGTTGGGGAACGAGTGAACTTGGAAGATTTTTTAATTTTCAGTCTTCTTTTAAATATATAGATTTGCATGGTTTTTCCTCTTTGATTTCTTCTTCAGGAAATTTGAGTCTTATTTTTGCTTTAAAACGAAGAAATTCAAATTTATCCCATTTGATAAATGCAGAAACTTTCAAACTTAATTGTGTTCCTGTTGTGAATGTTTTCAAAAAACGTTCGGATCGTGTAGAAGTAGATATAAATCATGAATTTCAGGTTGTTTCCAGCAGAACGGCTCCTTTTGACTATGAAGTTCTGCAGGTAAATGGAATTGAACTTTACGACATCAATAACAAGCAGATTACTGAGATAAAGGAAGCTTATACTTATAAGGAAACTTATGGCGCTAAGGGCTTTAGTGATACTTATACTATTCATCGCAGACCTTGGTTATTGATTCCAGGAAAGCGTTATAGAAGTTCTTATATAGGATATGAAACTTTTGTTTCCTTTTCTGGTAATATTATTCGCAAATATCAGCAGGATGGCGCGCAGTTTTCGGCTGAATTAGTCTGCTCGAACAGAGATTTACCTTTGCTTTTAACCGGTAATACTGTTTTAGCTTCTTCCTTGGAAAGTATTGTAAAACAGGCTAAGTTTATTGCTATGCCCACCAGACCTAAGGGGCCCGCTATATTTGATGGTGGACTTGAAAGCTGGGAAAGAGTCAGTTATTTGACCTTGGATATTTCAAGCATGCTTTGGCAGCCAGGTGTAATGCCTCTTACTTTTTTGAAGGAATTGGTAAGAAGGATTTATCGTGCTTCGACCGGTCAGGATGCAGAAATGATAGATGGCATTATCGGTTTGGAAAACAAACCTGAAACCTTTAGATATGCCCTGAATGGGTCGGTATTCTTTGAAAATGGTTGGGCTTTGAAATTGACGTTAGACGAATCGCATTTTGCTGGTATAGGTTACTATATTTTTGGTGTATTGATTTATAGACTTATACAATCACAATGTCCTGTTAATGTTCCAATACGTATGGAATTAGAAACAAAGCAGCATGGTAAGATTGCCGAATGGACCAAGTTAAATTAAGAAAATATATCAAACAGATATCCCATGACTTAACTGAACAGAAGTCAGAACCTTCTTTTTTTGAGATAGTAAGAAGGTTTGAACAGCTTGATGAGGCATTACCAAAATTTGGTTATGCAAAACTTCCTTCTGAAGAAACATTAAGATTTGGACAAAAGCCGTTCCTTAATTTCCCTTCATCTGATGTTGATTCTATTATGGAAAGAAGCGGAAATGCATCTGCTTTGATGTTTGTGTATTTTTTCGGGCTTCTGGGGGTTAACGGCCCAATGCCGCTGGCTTTTACTTCTTTTGTTTTCCAGCGTTCCCATAACAATTATGATTATTCATGGCAGCGATTTCTGGACATAATAAATCATAGGTTTTTAACCTACTTTTATAGAGCCTGGGCGCAGAATGAAGCTTCTGTTTCTCTAGACAGAGCAGAAAAAGGTCTTTTTGATTACATCGTCAGGGGAATTGCCGGTTTACCTAAGGTCTTATTAGATGGAATGTCTGATGAACAACGCAGGGCAATTACCGGTGCTGTATCAGCTTTCAGACCTAAATTAAAATCTAAGGCAGGCTTGGAAAAGCTGTTGACGGAATATTTAGATAGACCTGTCCATGTAAAAGATATGGTCTTGAATAGCTATAAAATTCCTGAACGCTATCTTGCCAGATTAGGAAGCAAAGATACTTCTACGCTTGGAGTGAATATTCAACTTGGCAGAAGATTTTACAGTCTGACTAAGAAAATAGAGATAGAAATTGGACCTATCGATTTAAACGAGTATCTGATGTTTTTGCCAGATACCGAGTTGTTTAATAGCTTGTGTTATTTAATATCTTCTTATTGTAGTAGTGTTATTTACTTTGATTTTGTGATATCAATAAAAAGTAATAGTATGAAAGATAATAAATTGGGAAACTGTAATATGAAACTTGGACGTAATTTATGGATTGGTAGTCATCCAAGTGAGAACCCTGTGGTCAGATTGGAAGCGTCCAGAATCTTTACAGAAGCAAGGAACAAGACTTTTAATAAAAGTAATGCGAAAGGTGGTTACTAATGGCCAAACTTAAAAGAATTCAGCTTTTTGGCAAGCTTAATCAAAAAGCTTACAAAGCAGTGGAATCAGCTACTATTCTTTGTAAAACCCGTGGCAATCCTTATGTAGAATTAATCCACTGGATTAATCAGATTGTTTTGTCAGAAAATACTGATTGGAACTGCGCTATTCGTTATTTTGGTCTTGATGAAGCAAAATTAGCAAAAGATTTAACTTCTGCTATGGACGCTTTACCAAGAGGTGCCAGCAGTATTACTGACTTTTCTGGTCAGTTAGAACTGGCTATAAAAGAAAGCTGGATGATGGCCTCATTAGTATTTAATGAAGGAGCAATCAGAACAGGTCATCTTTTGGTTGCTTTAAAACAGTCCCAGGAATTGTCTAGAACTCTTCTTGAAATCAGCATGGAATTCGCAAAAATAAATGCTGATATTTTACAACAGGAATTCAGAAAGATTGTTGAAGATTCTTCAGAAACTTCTATGGCTGCTCCTGCCGGTGAAAGCGGAGCTACAGGACAGGCTGGAAAGATGATGTCCAGCCCCGCGATGGGGAAGGGTGAGGCTCTCAGACTTTATACCGTCGATATGACAGAAAAAGCTAAGAGCGGTAAGATTGACCCCATTGTTGGCCGTGATGAAGAAATACGCAAAATTATTGATATATTGATGCGACGCAGACAGAATAACCCAATTCTTACCGGTGACGCGGGTGTTGGTAAGACTGCTGTTGTGGAAGGCTTCGCACAGAGATTGGCCTCTGGCGATGTTCCGGATTGTTTAAAGGGTACTGTTCTTCGTTCTCTCGACATTGGTCTGCTTCAGGCTGGTGCCAGCATGAAGGGTGAATTCGAAAACCGTTTGAAACAGGTTATCGAAGAAGTTCAAAGTTCAGAAACTCCTATCATTCTTTTCATTGACGAAGCTCATACTTTGATAGGCGCAGGTGGAGCAGCAGGTCAGAACGACGCAGCCAACCTTTTGAAGCCAGCCTTGGCACGTGGAGAATTGAGATGTGTTGCTGCAACAACATGGCAGGAATATGTAAAATACTTCGAAAAAGATCCGGCTTTGACTCGTCGTTTCCAGAATATTCTTGTTGATGAACCTGATGATGATAAGGCTACTCAGATGATGAGAGGCATGATTGGCGCATTAGAAAAGCACCATAAGGTTCTTGTTCTTGATGAAGCTCTTAAAGCAGCTGTCACTCTTTCTCGCAGATACATCCCAGCCAGACAGCTTCCAGACAAAGCAGTAAGCATTCTTGACACAGCATGTGCACGTGTTGCCATGAGCCAAAATACAGAACCAGCTCCCTTAGAATTCAGCCGCAGAAGAATTTCTGCCCTCGAACTAGAAATAGAAATTCTCAAACGCGAACAGGCTTCTGGTTGCGAACACACAGACAAGCTTAAAGAACTTGAAGATAAGCTTGAAAAAGAAAAGGCTAACAAAGATGACCTTGAAAAGAGAAATATCGAAGAAAAGACTCTTGTTCAGGAATATATTTCTTTAAGAGATAAACTTAGAGATTCTAAGGATAATCCATCAGAAGATGATACCAAAGCTCTTAGAGAATGTGGTGAAAAGCTTAAGAATCTTCAGGGCGAAAATCCAATGGTATTCCCTCAGGTAGATACTCAGGCTGTTTCTACCATCATTTCAGAATGGACTGGTATTCCTTTGGGTCGTATGGTTAAGAATGAAATTCAGTCTATTCTCAGCCTCGGCGACGAAATGAACAAACGTGTAATTGGACAAAGACACGGTCTTGATTTACTTGCTAAGAGAATTCAGACCTCTCGCGCTTCTTTGGCTGATCCAAACAGACCAATTGCTGTTGTTATGCTTGCAGGTCCTAGTGGTGTTGGTAAAACAGAAACAGCACTTACTCTTGCAGAACAGATTTATGGTAGTGAAGAAAACCTCATTACTATTAACATGAGTGAATTCCAGGAAGCTCATACTGTATCAACTCTCAAAGGAGCTCCTCCAGGATATGTAGGATACGGTGAAGGCGGTGTTCTCACTGAAGCTGTTCGTAGAAAACCATATTCTGTTGTTCTTTTAGACGAAATAGAAAAAGCTCATCCAGACGTTCACGAAATTTTCTTCCAGGTTTTCGATAAAGGTCAGATGGAAGACGGCGAAGGCCGCATGATTAATTTCAGAAATACTCTTATTATCCTAACAACAAATGTTGGCGATAATGTTATTATGGATATGTGTCAGGATGAAAATAACCTGCCAACTTGCAAAGAAATGGAAGAAGCCGTCAGACCTGCTATGTTGAAAGTGTTCCCAGCTGCTCTTCTAGGCCGTATTTCAATTATTCCTTACTATCCGTTAGGTAGAAAAGCTCTTAACAGTATTATTGACCTCAAGCTTAATAAAATTGTTAAGAGAGTTAAGGAAAACTATAATGCAGAGCTTATTATTCTTCCTGAAGTCAGAGACGAAATCATATCCCGCTGTAACAACATTCAATCTGGGGCCCGTCTGGTTGATGCAATCATAAATAACGACCTGTTACCAGAAGTCAGTGCTGAATTCTTAAGAGTAACTATGGACGGTGGAATATTGAAAACAGCAACTGTTGGTGCAGCAGAAGGTAAGTTTACTTTCAGCTTTGAATTAAAGGAGTAAGACAATGCCATTCCCAATCGTTACCGTAACGGGACAAACCGGCACCGGTGATACTGTTGTCGGACCAGGTGCTGCAACTGTAATTGTTGGCGGAAAACCGGCAGCTCTTGTGGGTGATCAAGTTGTCGGCGCAGCTTTGGCTGGAGCTATAAGCCAACCGGGTAATCCAAAGATTATTATAGGTGGGAAACCACCTGCAGCTTTGACTGGGATTGTCAATGGCACAAACCCGGCAACAGGTGTGCCTGTGGCTTCCCCATTGGCAGTAACCTCAGCTATGACTGTGATTATTTAATATGTGGGGAGCTTCTATGAAAAATTTTAATAAAGGTATATTACTTTCACTTTTCTTGATACTCTTACTTGCCGCAGAAGGAATGGCTCAAGATGACGCCACTCCAGGTGCCAAGCTAATAGAAAAACTCAACCCTCTACAGATATTTAAGCCCTTAACCAAGCAAAAGAACTACAGGGTTTATGATATGGAGTTTTATCTTTCACCAAAGCTAAAAGAAAAATATGTAATGTATCCTTCTATGGAAATAGACATCGTAGGAGCTTCCGATGCAGAAAAGGCTGCATTGGCACAGTTATCTGTTGAAGATTACTTTTCCCCAGGCAAGCCTTTTCGCAATAACTTCGAACACCATACTATAAAATTTTCTAATCAGGATATTGAAAGAAAAATTTTATCAAGAAAAGATCCTATTTTTAAAAGTTTCCAAAAAAGGGGGGTAAAAGAATTGTATTTATTCGTCAATTTGCCTCCTGTTCAGGAATCCAAGGAAGCTAAAGACACCAAAGAAAAAAAAGAAGAAGTTAAAGACTTAAGAAAAATTGTTGTTTCTGTAAAAAAAGGTAGACTTGTTGATTCAAATAAATATTTTATTATTACCCCAATGGGTATTGTTCGCATGGGGTCTAGGCCAAATTAAGCTTAAAAAGACGGACATCATGCAAAGAAGGATATTATGAGATTTAATAAAACATTGCACTGGGCAGAAGGATTGTTTTTACAACAGCAGCATCTGCAATATTTGCAGCATGATTTACAGAATAGAATCAGGGCCTCTAGAAACCTTGAAGCTCCCTATTCTGAAGGATTTATCGATCTGGAACTAGACGAAGAAGCCTTAGATGCAAACAGAATAAGTTTAAAGAAAGTTTCAGCGATTTTTAAATCTGGCCTGGAAATAAGCATGCCTGGCAATGCCAATGTTATGTCTATAGACATATCTTCAAAACTAAAAGAAGTTAAGACAGCTATGATGGTTTATCTTGCTGTTCCTTGTTTTTCTGACGTAAACGGAAATGTATGTTCTAACGGAGATACTTCTGAAAAACGCATTTATGTAACCGACAACACAAAAGTCAGAGACCAGAATACTGGTGAATCAGAAACATTAGTTGCAGTTAACAGAATCAATGTTAAACTATTAACAGACTTAGATGACACTTCAGAATACGAACTGCTTCCATTGGTTAGAATTTTACCACATTCAGAAAGCATAGGTTCTTCTGTCGCCAAGATAGACACAGATTACATTCCACCGTTCTGGATGAACAGTGAATCTTGGCCAATAAATCCAAGATTAAATGAATTGCTGCTTCTAATGAGAAGGCGTAGAGATACGCTTTTAAGCGATTTTTCCTCATCTTCCTTTATGCCCGAGCAGATGAATGGAACAATCACGCATAATATGCTTCAATTGATGATTTTGAATAAGTATATTGGCATATTCTCTTCTACTTTTATGCCTGAAGTTTCCAGAATATTTGATTTATTTGTTAGTTTAAAAGCTTTTCATGGTGAGCTTTCTGCTTTGTATCCTATGAGAGATTGTTCAGAAATAGGAAGTTATGAGCACTATGATTGTGGCGAAAAATTTAACGAACTTGTTCTACAGATTAGATCAATGCTGCTCTCTGAAGGAGAAACAACCTTTATAAAACTTGATTTTATTCCTGATGGAAGAATGTTCAAAGCTAAACTGGATGATGCAAGCCTTATCCAGGCAGAAGAATACTTTGTTGCACTAACCAGTGAATCAGATTCAACAGAAGTAGCAAAAGCTGCAGAAGAAGGCGATAAGATTAGACTTATACCTCCAACTCTGATAGATAAGAGAGTTAGAGGTGCTAAACTGATTGAAGTAAGATACCCACCAAAATATTTCCCGTCATTGGTAAATACTGTCTGGTTTAAAATAGAAAGAGAAGAATCAACAACAATCTGGAATGACATCAAGAACCAGCAGACTATTGTCTTTGACTGGGTTCATACAATGTTCCCTGATTTAAAGATTAACATCTATATAACTTTGAAACCTAAGAAGCCAGGTAAATAATTATGCAGGAAAACCGTTTAGAAGAGCTTTGCAGGCCTATAGTATCAAAACTATGTGTTTATTGGCAGATGGCAAATGCTGGTGAAGCCCTTGACGTTGAAACAGTTGAATTTAATCTTCGAAGTTTACTGTCTTCTATAAAAGAACAGGTATCTGAAGACCCGTCACTAAAAAGAGGATTCTCAAAGATAGAACGACCATTGGTCTTCTTTATTGATTATACAATCAGAGAAGGTCATTTTCCTTTTAAGCAAGATTGGCATGAGCTTTCGTATGATTATAATGAGCTTTCAGGAGATGAGAAGTTTTTTGATTTGCTGGCAGAATCCTTAGACGACCCAGACACCTCAGAACAATTATATATGTACTATTTGTTTTTGGGGTTAGGCTTTGATGGTTGCCAGACAGACCATGAATATATTGAGCGTAGAATGAAGGTTTGCGCTACACGCTTTAATATAGGCTTTAATCCTTCAAAAGATTTATTATCTGATAAAAATATATTGAAACCAGTAAAAATATTAAAAAAGGATGATAACCTCTTCTTAAAAGCCAAAAGCATATTATTAATATCTATATTATTGTCCATTTTAGCTTTGGTAATAAATGTTGGTTACTATTATTTACACACAAGGAACGTATTGGATTTGTCTTATAAAGTATATGACACTTTCCATGAAAATCTAGGTGAACAAGAATCAATTCCTATAAAATAATGTTTTGAAAACTAAGCAATTCGGAGCCTAATTATGCCAGAAGGTGCACCTAATATATTAAATAATACATTTACCCAAAGTGCTATTTCAAGATTGATGTCAGAAGTGACATCTTTCCTGAATAACCATTGGGTTGCAGTTCTTATTGTTTCTGCTGTCATTGCTGTATTTGCAATGATTCCAGCTTATCTCAAAAAACGTAAAGCTGCTGCAAAACTAGAAAAAGAACGTAGTGAAATAAGAGAAGATCTGAAGGCATGGAAAGATCTTGGCAAAGAAAAAGAAGCTCAACAAGAAGCAGAATTAGAAAAAGTAGAAAATTTTAAACACATAGAAAATATCTATAACCGTGGTCTTGATATTATCAAACAAGCCGGGAAAAAGAATGACGACATAAACTGGTTTATGATGTTAGGTGAGCCCCAAAGCGGCAAAAGCCAGTTATTGGCATCATCAAATATTGAATTTTTAGAAACAGGTTCTACTGCCGACAACGACAACGATAGCAAGGCTGTAGCGGATAAATTGCCTCTTAGATGCTGGCTTTCTGGGAATTCCTTTATTTTAGATATAGGCGGAAAGGAATTCTTTGATAAAGATAATCCAGGAAAAAAGAATGAGTGGCAGAAGGTTGTTGAACTTGTTAATAAAACAAAAAAGAAAAAGCCTCTTTCCGGTGTTATCGTAGTTATCCCTGCAGACGCCTTAATAGCAGATAACGAAGAAATTACCGTAAAGAAAAGTTCTTTTATCGCAAAGAAGATTTATTCAATGGTAAATGACTTAGGAATGATTCTTCCTTGTCATATAATTGTTACAAAACTCGACATGGTTTTGGGCTATGCCGAGTATTTTGCAAATTTAAGCGATGAAGCATCTAAGCAGGTCTTCGGATGGAGAAATACCCAAGTTCAAGGAAGCTATGATAAAAAAGCTTTTTCAAACTATTGGAAGGAATTGATAAAGAAGTTGCGTGCTGGCTCTATACCTAGCATGTTGAATGAAAAAATACATGATATCAATTTTTCTAAGGACCAGAACAGATTATCTATAACAAGCAATGCGTATTTATTTGCTGATGAATTTGATAAATTAAACAAAAACTTATCCATATACCTTGAACACTTATTTGGAGCTGACACCTGGTTTTCCAATAAGAATTTCATGCTTTCGGGTGTATATTTTACCATAGCTCATGACGGCAGAATCAGATTGAGTTCTGCAATATCTGAAATTACCAATAAACCAATAGAGTCTTCACCTCTTGTTTATAAAACAAAACTCATTAATCATTCTTGTTTTGTTAAGAGTCTTTTATCTGATTTAATTTTTAACGATAACCAAAATTCAAGTTTTACAAATCTAAAAATAATAAAGAAAAATATTATATATTATATTGGTAGTGCAATAGCCTTAATTTTTGCTTTAATCTGGATTTCTTCTTTAGAGTATAATAATGAGTTGCTTAATCATGCTATTCAATCTAGAACAACAGCGTATACTAACATAATCAACTTAACAAATGAAAAAGCTATAGAAAATTCTCCCCTTATAGCAGAAGACCAAGACGGAAAAATTGTTTTTTGCGATTCAAAGCCAATGGCATCTAATCTAATAACAGATTCCAGACTAAGCTTTTTCAATTCTTATATGTTAGAAAACAAAAAATCTTATACTTTGGCTGGCTATTGTCTTGCCAGTTTATATACCTTCTGGGATTTCTCTATGTCCGGGTATAGACTAGAGGATTGTAAGCATGCATTGTTTACTGACATGGTTTTCGTTCCTGCAATAAATCTCTTCTGCAAACACATTAATTCAGAAAAAGAAACTAGCGAAACTTACGATGCCACAAAAAGACAAGCTTTCTTTGACCTAATCGAAATATCAACTAGTGGAAGTAAGAATACAGACATTTTATCAATTCACGACAACACATTTGTCAAGGTACCATTCGCTGCAATTTTGACACACCTTAAACCAGATATAACAAAGCAACAACTAGCTATTTTTGGGATTAAAAATGGAAGTAAAGTAGAAGTTTCAAAAAGAAAACTAGATTCCTTGCTAGTTAAACCTGAATTTGAACAAGCAATAGGAAAAGCCAGCAATGAATTAATAACTAGATGGAAGAGCCTGGATATTTATCCTGATGCTGCTTTTAGCGAAATATGCGCTTGTGTTGATGGTACTGCAAAATATAAGGATTTAGAGGAAAAAATCAGATTTCTAACCCAAAAGTTAGGAGTTAACTATTCTGATGATTATGTCTGCTTAGCTGAAATTGATAACTGTATTTCAAAGCAGAGAGAACTGCTACCACCAATGGAAAAATATTTCTCCACAGATTGGGTAACAAAACATCTTATGCCACTCTCTAGTGAGGTCATTATAAATCAGTTGGCAAAAGAATATGAAAACCTTCTTGATGAAGACTTTGCTCATTTGAGAAAACTATACAACGGGGCAGCTGCTAGAAATTATTCTTTTAACCGTTTTACCACAATGGGTGGCAAAACTGCTTCTTCAAAAAGCAATAATCCTTCTATTGACTTAGCAACCAGTTATTCCATAGCTAAAAGTTCTATAGCAGAAAAAAAGAAATTGCTCGAACGTCGTTTTGCGCTCGCCAAAGATGATTATTTCATTCCTAATTCTATAGCGAATACATCACCACTTTTCAAGATAATCAGTAATCTGCAGAAATTATCTGAAATAAAAGACTTTCCAAATTATAAGTCTAACCAGGATTGGTCCCTTGAAAAAGAATTGCTTAAGTTAGAAAAATATGCTGCACAAAAAACAGACGACTTAAATGATTATGTTTCAACTTTGCCCAAAACCGAAGGGACAAGCAAATGTGTATTAACTTATAAAAGCATATTTAAAGCCAGAATAAATGAAATCAGGTATAGATTGTTTGAAGACTTTTTCTTCCTTGCACCCAAAGTCACAGAAGATTTGGTTAACCTGATTAAAGATTTGTCAGACGGATATTCTGATAGCATTCTTGGCATGAACCGCTATCTGGTTGAAGAATGCTTTGGACCAATACAGGCTTTGTATGAATTTGACTATAATATTGGAAATAAAAATAAATATTCTCTGTCTTTCTTTGAATACATGTTGCAAGCCAATAGAAATTCAGGGAAAAAGGCTGAAAAAGAAGAACTGCCAGAAACATCTATTGGTTCAGAAACAAGAACTATTATTAGCTTAAAGAATCTGAACTATACTATTCCGCCAGAATTGACACACGAGTATGAATTATTCCGAAACGCTATTACCAACTACTATCTGAACTATATTGATTATTGGGGACATTTTATTGATAACAACATTATCCATAATGCCAGAAACTGGAAACAGTTCAAGAATAGTATTGCAAATCTAAATGCCAACCAGATTAATACTTTGCTTAATGCTGGTTATTCTAACTCAATCCATATAATAAAGGGCATTGCAGATGTACTTCTGGATGAAGAAGGAGTCGCTTTAAAGCAGAAGTTACTTGGCATATTAGGTGCCAAACAGCAAACTCTATCTCCCAATTTCCTAGAAATCTGCAACAGGAATCTTAATAACTGGGCTGCTTTACCTAATGATCCAAAGAAAGCCTATATTTACCTGCAAAATATGCCTCTAAATCAGAAAAAAGCTGATTTTATGGCTATAGCCAACAAAGACTCTACTGGTTCTATTGGATGGTGGCGTCAATTGGTAAATAATGGCATGGATATTTTGAAACGTGAGGCTATACAAGGCTTTAAGGAAGACATTGATGAAGCTTTGAATCCACAACCAATAATTACTTACAACCCAGATGGCACAAAAACTACTGTTCGACCAGCAAATAAGTTAAAGCTTGGTTTCCCAGTCTGCCGCGATACAAGAGAAGAAATGTCTATTGCAGACATGAGAAAGCTTTCTAGCTATCTATCTAATCTCGGCTTTAATCAAGATGAACCAGATGATATGAACCAAGGCGACGAAGTCGTTATTTATATGGAAGATGACCTAGATAATGATTCTTCTATCGCCGATGCCATCGATGTTGAAAACAGCAACCACAAAGTTTCAACCTGGGCCTCTAAAGCGTTGGCCATAGCTAAGACTTTAACAGACCAACAGCCGGCTACATTCTCATTATTCCTGCCTCCAGCTACTCTTCAGGTATCACTTAGTAATGAATTTGGCGAAGGAAGACTACCATTGGCCATATACAAGTATCCTTATATATCAGTAGTCAGCGGTATGGATTCACAAAAATCAGAAGTTTTGACCTCAGCATCTTCTAGAGATATGGAACTGACCAGAGGTTTACTTTGCGATACCTGCTTGGCTATCAAAATGTATGCTTATTCTGATTCTGTCAGACCAGATGCCTTTATTGATATTGTTGGTTCCTGGGCTCCATTAAGACTTTATTTGTTGCACAAGAGCAAACTAGATGTTAATAAAAACATCGTTTATGTTTCTGTTGTTTTTGAGGATCCTAGCAAAGACAGATACGTTCTCTGGTTAGGATACAGATTCGGAACAACTCTTCCGTTGCCAAACGAATGGCCAAAAATAAAAGATGATTCCTTTATTCCAAATGTAGTAAAAGGAGTTTCTGACCCTGAAGAATTCCGTAAGTTAAAAAATGGCCAAATGCAAATGCCACAAGAGTTTAAACCAGAAAATATGGTAAATATTGATGTAGGTGATGATAAAAATACAGTCACCATACTTGAAGATGAAGGTTCTTTAATAGGCTCAAAAGAAGAATCTGAACCTATCGAAAAGAACGACCCTGGCACTAATGAAATAAATCAGGATTTTCTTAAATCAAGTATTGATCAAAAAACCATAGATAGAAGACAATCTATTAAAGAAAAAATAGATTTTTTGCGAAATAGAGTAAAAGAATAAGAATAAAAATACCCTCTTGGGTTTCTGATTAGAAACAAAAGAGGGTATTTTTATTTCTCCCCAATGTTAATGTTATGTTTGTCTAAGATTGGAGAGAAACTATATTAAAGTAAACAGAGCTTAATTCTAGTGAAGAATCTGTTTCCTTGAGAAAATAAAAACAGCCAGAGCATAAAATATTACAGCCCACAAAAGCGAATATCCCATTGGCTCAAAAATTTTATCAGATAACAGATTTATTTTTCCTTCAATAACGTCCTTAATCAGATTTATAGAGAACAAATCGGTAAAATGTCTTGTAAAACAGAACTTAGCTACTGTTTTCAGCCATTCAACAACAGGACCGAATATCTTTGAGCTCCAATAAAATACATGTATTGCCATTATTGCTGCCAGACTACAGAAAGACATCAATATTGCAGATTCAAAAAACATAGAAAACACAATCAGGAAGCCTATCAGCATAAGGTTAGCAACAAAAGTCACTACCAGAAGCTGCATAGCAGATGAAGCAGATACCATAACAATAGAATTATTCAACGAAACCCGTTTCTGAACATTTTCCGGTAATGTCTTTATTATGTTTTCTGTCATTTCTGGAGAAACAGTAACTCCCATTTCTTCCGCAACAGAAGCAGGCAAAATGCCAGGATCAGTAATTCCTTTGGCTATCAGCAAATCAGCTTGCAGAATCAAGCCGCCAAGAGCTACAGCAACCAGAAGATAACACATTACAGAAATAGATTTAGCAGTAATAACCTGCCATCGTCTGATAGGCGTTATCAGCAGCATTTTCATATAACCCTTCCCGAATTCTGTTGAGAAGCTGTCACCAACAATCAGAGCCAGGAAAAATGGTGCTGTATAACCGAATATTGTGAAATGAGCAGAAAAGAGCCCCTGAACCATGCTCTTCATTGCAGCAAACTGCACATTGCCAAAGCCAAAGCCTTTGCAGCTTATATATGCAATAAGAAGCACAATGCTGGAAACAACAGGCACAATATTCATTACAAGAAGAAAAAGAAAAGCTTTTTTACGATTAAGTATCTTTCTAATTTCAAAGAGAACCAGATTCATTAATCTTTTCATTTGTTATCCTCCTTAACAGAGGCTTCTGTATTATCTGGAGCTTCTATCTTATCAGGGGCAGTCTGTCCATTCTTATCGGTTAAACGTATAAAAGCTTCTTCCAGAGAGCTTTCCAACGGAATCAAGGCCTGAACCCTTATTCCTGCCTTAACAAGCAATTCATTAATCTGGGAAACAGTTCCATTTTCTGCTTCTATATTTAGACCTCTAGCAGAAAGTGTCAC
>JAZUDR010000151.1:0-2743 GCA_045639725.1 Candidatus Avigastranaerophilus sp.
GTCATCCCAGCTTACATGTACAACAAGCTGGCTGTCACCGGTGAACTCTGCACCGGCTCCTTCCGACGGACTGCTTCCCATTATTGCAGCATACTGAGCGTTTGTGACCTCGTAGGTTCCCATATAGAAGTCTTTCGAAATTGTCACTGTTTTATTGTCGCAATAACTTTCTCGGCCTGACCTGACAAAACTGCCGGCAGGACAGCGTCTCATTTCAAGCTCTACGCCTTCTGCCAGATTGAAAGTCATGACAGACCCCAAAGTCCAGCTTGCAACATAGCTTCTGTCACCCATTGAACCCTGCGGGATTGTTACTGTCATAGAAGCGGTGCCTTCTTCAATGCCTATGCCTGTCCAGCCCAGGAAATCATAATTAGCCTTTGTCGGGTTGTTAAGGGTTATGATTGCTGATGTAATATCGTAAGATACTGGGTTGATAACTCCTTCACCAAGACTGCCGCCATCAAGGTTATAAGTTATTGTATAGCTGACCGGAGTCCAGTTGGCGGTATAGGTCTTATCGCCAGTAGAACCCTGAGCTATGGTCACTGTCTGGTTTTCATCACCTGTCAGGTCTGTGCCGCTCCAGCCCCTGAAGGTATAACCCTCTTTGGTCGGGTTGTTCAGGGTTATGGTTGCTGATGTGACATCGTAGGTTACAGGATTTTCGCCACCGGCGAAGGTTGCACCTTCAATGCCTTCATAGCTGATACTGTAGTTTATGATACTGGCATTTGCAGTGACAGTCACATTCTTGGCAGGCATTGTAATTTTATTGTCAGCAACAGTGACATCGTCACTTGTCCATGAAGTGAACTCATAGCCGTTTTCAAGGGTATATGCAAGAGTTATTTCCTTACCTGCTTCGTAGTTTCCGCCTTCTGAAACGGTTGCAATACCGATACCCTTCACAACTGTCAGAGTATAGGTATCCGGGGCATTTTGATTCCATGTAGCCTTATATTCTCTATCACCTGTGGAGCCCTTTGCAATAGTAACTTCCATTGTAGCAGCGCTTAAGCCTGTTCCTGTCCAGCCAGCGAATGTATAGCCGTCTTTAACAGGATTCTTCAGTATAATAGTATCAGAGGCTTCACAGTAGCAATCCGGGTTGGTATTACCTGAAGCAAGGCTGCCACCGTCAAGGTCATAGGCTATTGTATATACTGTTGGTTCCGGTTCCGGGTCAGGAGACTTAGCCTTTTCAGCCTTAAAAGAAATTTTACTGGAATACCTGAAAGGAATAAGGTTTTCAGCATTCCCATCCACGCTGCTGACTTCCAGTTGGAAATCCGTCGGGAAATCAGATTTGCTTATTCCCTTTAAATCAAGAGCAAATTTGATTTCTGCTTCCCCGCCAAAGGTAGCATCAAAACCAGCAGCCTTCAATGTATGGACGAAGTAATTATTACCAGAAACAGCTGCATCGCTATTCTTTTCTGAGGTCTGGCTGCATTTAAAACCATTGGATTTAATTGTCACGGGTGTGGCTTTTGCTGTTCTGTAAATGATTGAAACAGCAAGATCAGAGTTTGAAAGCCCTGAAAGGTTAGTGCCAGTCAGTTTTATATCAAAGACAAGGTCATCAAGGTATTTTTCTTCATCGTCATACTCCAGCAAAGGTGTTACTGTAGCAACCATGCCTGCAACTGAAATATCTTTTCTAGCTTCTCCAACAGGCTTGTTATAACTGAACAGAGCCACCTGAACACCCGTTCTGAAAAGCTCAAAGGTATAAGCAGAATCCATGGGTGAAGCACTGCTGTCGTCTGAAAGCCTGATGTATTTCCAGGGTGAGCTTTCGTTGTCTCGGATACCGGCATAGCAGACACCATTCTTATCCAGGTGTGTGGTTGGAAGTGTTAATTGCAGAGGCTTTTCAAGGGAAGTCGCCTTTGTTTTGATACCATCAGCATACAACTCTGCTTTAATATCATAAACATAGATGTAATCCGGTTTGCCAATCGGATTAACACCGATATTGCTGGTCATTGTTTCTGTAACATTTACCACAACGTTTTCTGCCATTGTGTTGTCTTCGGTTGTATTAATGGTTGCACCGGAGGGGAAAATTATTGGCTTTGAAAACTGACCTCTGGGGCTAATTGTGGTATTATCTTTTTTAAGAATATCCTGGTGTGATATTCCAAAGTAATCAGATGCACCGCCGCCGCAGCCGTAAAGACAAGCAATAAAGCCTATTGCCAGAGCCAAAACCACCAGTTTTTTCATTGTCTCAATCCTCCAAAACATTACCATAGAACTGCTCTATTCTCAAAAAGCACAAAAAAAGACACCTGAAAAAGTGAAACACTTAATCAGGTGCCTTCTGATTTTTAAATGGGAATCGTTCTTATTATAAACGTTAACTGCTTGTTTATAAAGTGTACAGAGCAGAAACCAGCCATAATGTCAACCCCAAATCCTAAACATTACAAAATCACCACAGATATTTTATAAAAACATTCGACTGTTTGTCAATTCAATTTACAGTCTTAACAATAAAGTCGAAGGAGCTGTAAGCTATAAGCCAGACAGATTTTGGACGAAGGACGAGGTCGAAACTGTGGATAAGCTTTCGCAGCAATGGCTGTTCAACTCTAAGCTCTTAACCCTTAACTATTTTCAATCACACAGGTGTGCTGCTTGGTTTCTTTGTCGTACATGAAGAACTGCCGCCAAGAGCCAATAGCCAAAAGCCTATTGAAACATACTTTATACTTGCTTGCTATTGAATAATGTC
>JAZUDR010000152.1:0-11520 GCA_045639725.1 Candidatus Avigastranaerophilus sp.
TAATTCTGCTAATACGGCAAAGCACAAAGCCTCTTAGAGAAAACCACCGACCATCTAATACCGAGGCAAAACTACGACAGGCTTGGTATGGAAACCTCCCCTGCCCCTCCTTAAAAGGAGGGTTGAAGCAGGCCCTCATCTGGGGTTATCCTATATTCTGCTAACTCGGCAAAGCACAAAAATTCTTAGAGGAAACCACAAACTATCTAATACCGAGGTTAAAAAAATGGCCTGCTTATCTGACCTGAGCACTTTCGCAAGGCACAAACATTCGCAGGTAAAGCAACAAAACAACCTAATACCTAATACCTAACAACGAACCGCCTGTTTAGCGAAGCGTATAGTAACTATAGGCGTAGCCTCATTCATATTCGGCGAAGCCGAATCATTCATAATCGGCAAAGCCGATTCATTCACAGCCGCAGGCTCATTCACTCTCCCTTGCCCTGCTCCATCCGTCAAAATCCTGTTATCCGTTGCTAATCTTTCTTCTAAAATTCTTCTCAGACTTTCTTAGTAAGTTGCCGAATTTTATTAAAGAGAAGGCAAATATGAAGAAAGACTTTAATTTACTACTAATAGCTCTACTACTAGCAGTATTTCTTCCTACTTCACGAGCCTATCTTGCCAGCAGTATGGAAAAGCCATACATGGAAGGCGAGATTGCTCCTATAACCGGAAGAAACACTGAAGTAAATTTCTATTCCCTCATGAATAACTCTGGCCGCGAATACGAATCGTGGATTAAAGACGGCCGCCGTTATTTAAAGAGAAAGGAATATGAACAAGCTATCTGGGCATTCCGCAAAGCAGTCAAGCTTAGACCTGCAGCAGAGGAAGCCAGGTTTCTTCTTGCCTGGACCTACGAAACGCGTGGATTAGAAGGACTTCCCGGAGACATGACAAACTGGGACCGTCTTGCTGAAAACGAATACCTTATGGCAATCGAAGTAGCAGACCACCTTCCTTCACGCTTCAATTTAGCAATTTTACAAAGACGTCTTGAACGCTTCGACGAAGCAAGACGCAATCTTGAACATATACTGTTAGTAACAAATTCTGCCAGCATGCGCAAAAAAGCATCAACAGAACTGCAAGCCCTGTTCCATCAGGATGTACGCCCTCGCGGTATTTCTAATGAAATCAAAGATTGGAGCAAGCCATGAAAAAAATCTGTCCAAAAGATAGCTTCAAAGCATTGTGCCTGACATGCTCGCTCTGTCTTTCAACAGCATGCTCTGTAACTGCCGCAGAACCAAATATTGAAACCAAGCTTTTCCAGAAAATTGAGGCCGCAGGTGGAATCAATAATCTTGAATCAGTAAAGGACGATATTAAGCGCGTTCTAAAGCTAAATCCGAAACATCCTGGTGCCACCTTCTACGCTGGCCAATACTGTTTTCAGAAGGGTGATTTTGCAAACGCCGAAAAATTCCTTAACCGCATAACTACAGACCCGAACTATGGTTCAAAAGCCAATAGTATTCTTGCAGACATTAGACTCAAGAAATACAACAAGCGCTTTATGGGAACGCTCAGAGTATACCTTACAGGCGAATCCTTTGCTCAAGCCTTACAGCTTTGCGAAGAAGCGCTTATGGATATGCCAGACAACAAGGAACTATTATTCTCAGCTTCTTATGCGGCCTGTATGCTCGGCAAGAAAGACCGTGCAGAAAGCTATGCTGAATTATACACAACCAGAACCGACAACCATGAATTGGCAGCAGAGCTAAAGACTCTAGTTGACGCCTGGTTTACTGATGATTTTGATAACCAGCTTGCTATAGAAAAGTTTCTTTCATTAAAAAATAAGCATCTGCTAACTCCTACTGTAAAAAGGAAAATCAAGAAGCTGCTTATTTCTAGCAAGTCTATTGATAGATATGAAGATTTTATCAGGAATGAAGTTGCTCAGCCTGGTGCTGACAAGGATAGTCTCGAAAGAGAGCTTATCACTTTCCTGTTAGAGCAGAACCAGTTTGATAAAGCCTTAGCCTTAATCAATAAACGTCCAGTTGAATCTCTTGAAGACAATCTACTGTATATCTGGGCTCTTTGCGCAACTGATCAGCAGTTGAAAGCACTGAACACAGCCAAGCATCTGATGAATGTCGCTCCAAGAGATTTGAGAGTTTATAAGGCATGGGTTGAAGCCTGGATAAGCTATACCGACAAGAACAAGAAAATGCCTGAAGGCAAGGACGATAGCGGTAAAACATATGCAGAAACCATTGAGCGCATATTTGAACTGTTGCGCCCTGACAAGCTTGTAACTCAGGAGCCGACTTTGCTCTTAGACCTGCTTCGTGTAGCTAATTTTAGTAGCAATGAAGGCCAGTGTCAGAAGCTACAGTTAGAATCAGCCAAAATAGCATTTGAAAATGAACACGAGAAGTTACTCTTAAAGACTGCAGATGAGTTAATTGCCTTTGAGCACAGCAGAATGGCGTTGAACATTCTGGAAAGTGCAGTTAATCAGCTTCCGAACAATTATAACATTGCATTGAAGCTGGCTACAGTTTATATGGAAACTAACCCAACTGCCGCCATACAGATCTGTGAAGAAGTGATGCAACAGAATCCAGATTTGGTGAGGGCCTTTACCACCTGGTGCGATGCCATGAACATGGCTCATCGTGGAGGTGAAGCCGTGTCCGAGCTTGTAAAACGATTAGAAGATAAATCTTTGAATGAGATTGTCCGACGACAGTTGAATTCAAAGCTTGAACAGTTGCGAATGGAAGGCAATTCAGATACTCCATACACCGCCACTCCGAAGCGTGAAGAGGGGCAAGGCTATGGTGATGAGCCTGACAACGATGAAACTAATAATGACGATATTCCGGGGGACGAATTGTTAGATGAGATAACGAAATCTGACAAGGATGCAGTAGAAGCGTTAGAAGACGAATCGGACATCAATTCCTACTCTCCTCCGCAAGAAGAGGAGGAATACGACGAAAATCTAGATTTCTAAGTATGTGTCTGAATTAGTTTATCTGTATAGAAAATATATATCCCAAATATTTATATCCCAATATCAACAAAGGAGACAGCATGTTAATCGAAGTATTCACTAATGGCAAGGTTATGATCGATGGTATGGACGCAGGCAGAAGCTACAAAGCAGAAGACGCTCTATACGATTACCTCACTAATCCGGCAGGATTCCTTGCAGCAAAGAAAAAGACCAAGAAAAAGAGCGCTTAAGTAATAAAAAAGGGCTGAACCGTGGAGATTCAGCCCTTTTTTATTTTCCTATAAAGTTTACAGCTTAGACTGTATATACTTGCTAAGAAGCTCCCATGCTTCCTGGCCTTTGATTATATCCTGAAGCTTAGAGAAGGTTGCCTTGGCATCTTCTGTGCGGTTAAGCTTTTCAAGAAGTTCGCCCTTAGTGCAGAGTGCCGGAGGATAATCAGGAGTAGCTGCCAAAACAGCTTCTATTTCCTTCAAGCCTTCTTCAAATTTTCCAAGCTGGAGCAAAGCGTCACAATAATTATTGCGAGCCTTAGAATCATCCGGACGGTATTTCAAGGTCTGAGCCCACTCAAAACCAGCGCCTTCAAAATTCCCCATGTCGTAATAGGTATTGGCCAGATTGTAGTGATAATCAGGGTCTTCTTCATTCAGTTCAATAGCCTTTTTAAATTCATCAATAGCTTCTTCGAACTGATTAGTCTGATGATATGCCAATCCAAGATAATGATGGGTATCAGCAGCATCCTGGCTTAGCCTTGAAGCTTCCTTAAGAGCCTTAATAGCTTCTCTCATATATCCGCGCTGGAAGTAATAATAACCAAGATTGAAGTATGCATGGTCGAAATCAGGGCGTGATTTAATAGCATCTAACCATTTTGCGACAGCCTTATCGTAATCACCAATCTTGTAATAGGTATTACCAAGGTTATAAAGAGCCTTATAATAATGAGGATCTATGCTCAAAGATGCCTGATATTGTTCGATAGCCTGGTCATAGTTTCCTTCGCGGAAAAAGTGATTGCCAAGTTCTTTCAACAATTCAGGATTGTTTGGTTCTACTTTAATTTTAGATGTCAGTTCTTCAAAGGACATTGCCATAATCGCCACCCCCTACCTTGCGTCAGATATACTCTTTACCAACATTAAACAATAATTAAGGTTATATTGTCAATAGAGTGGAATCCTCTTTGCGAAAGTATGCAATTATGATAGAATTTGAAAAATTTAAAATTGAGAAGAGAAACCATGAACAATAAAAAGGGCTTTGCATTTGTAGTATTACTTCTATTCACCATTATCAGCTTTACGCTTGTTTTTGTGGAACGCGCTGACGCTAGAGCAGGCGGCGGTCATAGATTCAGTGGTTCATCAAGCCGCAGTAGCAGTTCCAGAAGCTACAGAAGCAGTAGTCATCGTTCTAGTTCACACAGCAGACCTCTCACTGAGGCAGAAAAAAAGGCAATGAAAGAATTTTACAAAAATCATTGGCATATCTTTCTTATGCTAATATTGCTGCACATACTCAGTTGGCTTGCATTATACAGAAGAATAGGCTTTAACGATGATCCAAGTGAAGAATCACACAAAGTCTGGTGGATACTGCCATTGGTAATGTTTATAACCCTTCCATTTGCCGCCCTGACCCCTCTTTACCTGCTTCTTGAAATTAAATTTTTCATTGATGACAAAAAACGCGGAAAATTCATGTCATTCACAGCCTTGGAACTAGAAGAAGCAGCCGAAAGCCAAAAGCGCGCTGATGAAGCCCGTGCTGCAGATGAAGCAGAAAAACTGGCTGAATTGAAAGACATAGCTCCAGACTTTGACCTTGAAGCCTTTAAAGCACGAACAGCAAAAGCTTTTCTACAGATACAGGAAAGCTGGTGCAAACGTGATTTAAGCAAAGCAGAACGTTTCTTAGCAGACGGCACCTATGAACAGTTCCAGATTCAGATAAATCAAATGAAAGCCATCCATGAAAAAGATGTGATGGAAGACATTAAAATAAACAGCATCAATCTGGAAAAGATAGAAAGCAAAGCCGGCTTTGATGCAATTTATCTTAGCATCAGCGCCACCGCAATAAATTATCAGATTAACGATAAAACCGAAGAATTGATTTCTGGCAGTGATACCAGACCTGATAACTTCACCGAAATATGGTGCTTCATGCGCAGAAAAGGCGCCAAGTCCCTCAATGACAAAGGTCTTATTGAAGGCTTCTGCCCGAATTGCGGCGCTCCTCTCGAAGGCTCCAGAATTTCCAAATGTCAGCACTGCTCTGCAGTTCTTCGCTCAGGCCAGCATGACTGGGTTCTCACAGGCATTACACAACTCAGTGAATGGCGTGATACAACCTCCAGTTCAATTCCAGGCATGAGAACACTACAGAAAGAAGATCCGGCTTTCAATATTGCCAATCTTGAAGATAGATTATCAGTCATGTTCTGGAGATTAAACGAAGCTCTTAGAATCCAGAACGTCGACCCGATTCGCAAAATAGCCACAGACAGCTTCATAAGCCAGCTCGACGCGGAAAAATCCTTAAAGAATTTCCCCAACACAACTAATACAGCCATTGGTTCGATAGAAATCACAGGCATATGCAAAGAAAACAATAACAACATTCTTCTTGGTCAGATAACCTGGAGCGGTCAGAAATTCTATAGCGGCACTCAGATATATAGAAAGACTATTTTCAAGCTGATAAGAGCAGAAAATGCTGTTACTGATGAAAAAACATGCTTCTGCAACTCACACTGCCCGAATTGTGGTGCTCCGGAAACCAGTACCGGCAGTAATGTCTGTGAATATTGTCAGACAGCCGTTAATGACCATAACAAGGAATGGATTCTTGACGCAGTTTTAACAGCAGATGAAATGGAAGCCGTGGAATACATGGTAAAAGCCAATAAACTGGAAAACACTACACCAGAACCTGAACCGCAGGAAGACTCAGACGTTGACCTGTCAGAAATTGGTTTCGACCTTAATGATCTTGATTACATTTCAGGCACTGACCTGCTGAGACTTACGATAGCCATGATGCTCGCTGACGGTGTAATAGACCAGAGCGAAATGAATATCATAAACAAGATATGTGAAATGAAAGAAATCTCTAATGATAAGCTCCAGTCTTACATATCTGAATTAAGAAGCCTTTCAGACCCTGTTCAGTATGCATTGGATACAACAGCAATAAAACTAGATGAAAAGGTCCTTATACTTTTGATTATTATTGCTACGGCTGATGGTAATATCGCCAATGAAGAAGCCGCAATGCTTCAGAAACTGGCAGACAGAATGGGTGTTCCTCAGACAATACTGAATAGAGCAATCAACACTGTCTTGGAAAACCAAAATTAAAAAAAGGTCTTGTACTCAAATCAATAAACAAATATAATACTAAACAGAAAAATCTTATTTAAAGAAGCAAACAATGAATAAAAAGGCATTCTGTTTAGTATTATGCCTTTGCGTGATGTTATTGTCTAACACAGTTCATCGCGCATTGGCAGACAATTCGGCTACCAGTTCAAATAAAATAACAATTAAAATCTGGGATTTCCCTAGATGGCTCGAAAGTGAAACATCCTTAGACAGATTCACTTGGATAACCAGAAAAATAAAGGAATTTGAGCAACTTCATCCTGAAGCCAGTGTTGAATTAACAAGACTCACATGGCAGCGCGGCTATGAAAAGCTAAAAATAGCTGCAGTCAGTGGGAATTACCCGGACGTAGCCCCCGGCACCATTCCGTTGTTATTTATCAAAGAAGGTCTGATAGAGCCAATCAATGACTATCTGACAGAAGAAGACTGGAAAGATTATTTTCCCGGTGCGCTTGGCGCTTTCACAATAAAAGACAAAATCTATGGCTGGCCCTGGTATATGGGTGGGCAACTTCTCTACGTCAACAAAGAAATGTTTGCTTCTGCAGGTGTAGAGTTGCCTGTTGACGGCCGTTGGACAACCACCGAATTTGAAGAAAAATTACAGAAATTAAAAGCCTATATGGCCGACAAGCCGGCTAATTACCCACTTGGTCTGTATTTTCAAAAGGATGAAACAGCCAATTTTCCATTTTTACAGGCATTTGGCGGAGAAATCCTGACGAGCCAAGGTGAATTCAAAGCCGACCAACCAGCCTTTGTAGAAGGCATAAATTGGATAAAGCATCTTCGCGACGAAAAACTAATTCCAGCCGACAGTGGCGGAAGAACTTCCAACGACATCTGGATAGCCTTTGCAAGAGAGCGCCGTATGGCCATTGGCGTATTCGGCCTATGGGGAATCAAGGTATTAGATGATAAATTTAAAATGGATTACGAAATAGTTCATTTTCCAACATCTGACCCGGCCAGACCTAGCAATACATATATCGGAACCTCAGGTTTATACGTTTTCAAGCACAATGACAAGCGGAGAGTTGCGCTAGCAATGGCTCTGGCAAAGTTCTTAACAAACGCAGAAAATCAGAAGGATCTAGTGAAATATACGCAATTTCCTACAAGAGCTGCAACTGGTGATATTTATGCTTCTAACAAGCATATGTCTGAAGCGCAGAAGGTTCTGCAGGAAGGCTGCTCAGTATTCAATGACAGCCGCTGGCCTCAGATAGACGAAGAATTCGAAGCAAATATCCAGCAGATTCTGCTAGACAAGCTACCAACAGAAAAAGGCTTAAGCAAAATTGGCGAAAGTGTTAAAAGAATTTTGTCTGTTGAAAATGGCTCTATTTCTAGTGACATACAACAGAGCAGCCTGTTTGCGAAGTTAGTTGCTCTGCTATCAATATTGGCACTAATTCTAGCCATATGCTCCAGACAGTCTCACCTGATTATGGTCATACCAGCAATCAGCATTATCGGATTGTTTTTGTTCTACCCTCTGGCAGATGCTTTATTACTAGCTTTCAGAAGCTATAGAATCGGCGAAGTTGGTGGAGCAACACTGGAAAACTTTGTCAGAGCCTTTCAAGACCCCAAATTCACAAAAGCATGCTTTAACACCTTCATCTACACAATCATAGTAGTGCCTGCAAACACACTAACAGCCCTTATAATAGCTAGTCTCATCTATGGCATGAGAGGGAAAATCAAGTCATTTTTCAGAGCAGCCTATTATCTGCCAGGAGTTGCCTCAGTTGTTGTTTTAACGATGGTCTGGCGCTACCTATTCAATACAGAAGTAGGTCTATTTAATACAATCATTATGGCACTTGGCTTTGAACCTGTTGGCTGGCTTACAGACCCATCAGTAGCCTTTGCATCTGTAATTATTTCCAGCATTATTAAATCACCTGGTGGCTCAATGCTTATTTATCTCGCCGCCATGGGCAATATTCCGTCATCTCTATACGAATCAGCAGATTTAGACGGTGCTGGCGCAATAAAGAAATGGTGGTATATAACAGTTCCACTGCTTAGAGGAACAACTACTTTTCTGCTTATCACAGGCACTATCAGTGCATTACAGGTTTTTGCGCAGGTAATGATGCTGACAGACGGCGGTCCTGGCATTTCTACTCAGGTAGTTGTCCATCGCGTCTATACATCAGCCTTCAGAGACTTTGACTTTGGTTTGTCATCAGCAATGGCACTGATATTGTTCATTGCAATCATGGTAATCACTCTCCTTCAGAGAAAATTCACAAACAAGGAGGTTGAATACTTAGCATGAAAAAAGCACGTGCAGCCTATATTACCTCTCTTGTTGTCTTAATCATCGGTTTGATACTGACCTGTGGGCCATTGGTCTGGATGCTGATTACAGCCTTCACTTCCCCAGAAGATCTGGCCGCCACCCCACCCCGCTACGGCAAAATCTCATTTGAAAACTTCAAGCTGCTATTAGGCGCCGGAAATATCATCCGCTGGTCCTTCAATTCTTTTGTTGTTGCAGCCTCTATCACGCTTGCCCAGACTCTATTCAACTCACTGGCAGCCTTTGGTTTTGCTGTCGGGAAATTTAAGGGCCGTGAAAGCCTATTTATGCTTCTTTTAGCAGCAATGATGGTTCCTGGTCAGATAGTTATGCTTCCTTTATTCCTGTTCATGGCAAAATGGGGTCTAGTCGACAACCTCTGGTCTGTTATTCTGCCTTCCATGGCGGCTCCATTCGGTGTTTACATGATAAGACAATACATGGATTCTATCCCTGTCCAGCTTTGCGAAGCAGCAAGAATTGACGGTGCCAGCGAGTATCAGCTTTTCACAAGAATATATTTTCCGCTTTCAAAGCCAATACTGGCCACATCAGGCATTTTCACATTCATTACAGAATGGAATGCTTTCTTATGGCCTTTAATCACCTTGAATACAGAAAAATACTACACACTTACCGTTGGGCTTTCAACCCTTCAGGACCAGCAGGTTACCGATTATGGTCTGCTAATGGCAGGCGCAGCTTTATCAGCAATACCAATGGTTCTCATATTCCTTCTCTTCTCTAAGCATATGTTGGAAGGAATGCGAAAAGGAGCTATCCAATGACATCCTATATCAGTATAGACTGGGGTGGAACAAATCTTAAGGGCATTGTATGCGCAAATGGTGAAGTTTCAGAAGTCTTTGAGCTTCCCTCAGGTAATATTAGAACTGTTCAGAATCAACAACTGATGAAGATTTGTCAGGATCTTTACCAACTTGTCACAGAGTTAAGCGACCCGCCCTACAAATGGCTTATAGGCGCTGCCGGAGCAGGAAACCAATCAGTAATCAATCTTTTAAAAGTTGCCATAACAATGGCTGCTGGCTCAACCCAGGACATTGAAATATACCCGGACTATCTTTGCAATCACGCAGCGGCCTTATGCGGTTCAGACGGTATCCTGTCTGTGAACGGCACTGGCTCGATTCTTTTCGGAGTAAACGCTGAGAAGAACATCCGTCTTGGTGGCTGGGGCTATTTATTTGACAAAACCCCATCAGGCGCCTACTTCGGTAAAAAGTATATCGAAGCAGTATTGATGGGCTTTGAAGGCCATAAGGACTACGAATATTATTACAATACATATATTGGTCCTAACGGTGAAAAAGCGAACAGACACGAAATTCTAGGTCAGATTTACTCGTCACCATCAGCCCAGAACTATCTAGGCATTTTTTCCAAATATCTCACAGAAGCCTATGACGCTAACGAACCGAAGGCCAAAGCAATTATCGATTCCTCAATAAAAAGCCTGAGTGAATCAATAGCATATCTGGCACTTGAACTGGAGCTGAGCAAGCCAAAGATTTCCGGTTCCGGCGGTCTTTGGGACAACTGGGCTCCATTTAAAAACCTGGTTAAAACAGCCTGTCAGACAAGAGGTCTGCAGTTGGAATGGCAGGAACGGAACATGCCGCTGGTATATGGTCCTCTTTATCATTATTACAGGACTAGCGGCGAAATCGATATCAACATTTTTTCTAATAAAGCACAGAAATAAGGGGGAATCATGCAACAGGCACTAACAGAAACACGAAATCCACGAAGCTTATATATAGACAGAGTCAACACTAGAGATGCCGTAAAGGTTTTCCTACAGGAAGACCTTGCTATTCATAAGGCTATTGAAGCCTGTCAGGCAAATATTGCCAAAGCAGCAGACCTGGCCTATGCATCCCTCGCCAAGGGTGGCCGCCTTGTATACATTGGCGCTGGCACCTCTGGCAGACTGGGAGTCTTAGACGCTTCTGAATGTCCCCCAACCTTTGGTGTTCCTAACGATATGGTCATCGGCCTCATTGCTGGTGGTGACAAAGCCTTACGAGACGCTATTGAAGGTGCTGAAGACGAAAAAGAAGGCGGAGTACGTGATTTAAAGAGCATTGATTTTTCAAAGAACGATACTGTTGTAGGTATAACCGCTTCAGGAACAACCCCATACGTTGTCGGTGCATTGGAATACGCAAAGAGTCTCGGTGCCAACACAGTCCTGATGTGCTGCAATCCTTACGGAGAGCTGTTTCCTGCCGATGCATTAATCGACATGGCAGTAGGCCCCGAAGTAATTGCAGGTTCAACAAGACTGAAAAGCGGAACGGCCTGCAAAATGGCTTTAAACATGATTTCTTCCATAGCTATGATAAAGCTTGGCAAGGTCTATGAAAACCTGATGGTTGACGTAAAAGCAACAAACAACAAGCTAAGAAAGCGCGCGCTTAAAATAGTAATGGAAGCCGGCAGAGTTCCGAACTATCAGGCAGAAGCCATATTAATAGACGCTGAAGGTAGCCTGAAGGTCGCTATCATTATGGCACGCCTTGATGTAGATGCAAAGAAAGCAAGACAGATACTGGCTGACGCCAATGGTTACCTCTACAAAGCATTAGGAGAAACAAATTATCTATGAAAAAACTTTTAGCCGTTCTATCTATGTTTGTCATGTTGGCAAACGCTGGCTTCGCAAAGGCTCCGGACATCAGAATGCTTGTTGCTCAGTATGAAAATGCTGTTGAATTTGTAATGCCTGAGGGTGGAAGCTGGAAGGCCGGACAAACCAGTAGTGGAGAAATAAATCACAAAGTGAAGCAAAGAGTATTACGATA
>JAZUDR010000153.1:0-2291 GCA_045639725.1 Candidatus Avigastranaerophilus sp.
CATTAACAGATAATTCTATTTCTCTCATATTTGCAAACCACCTTTTGTATTTGTTATCAGTAATAAGTGACTTGCAAAAAATCTGGTTAAAAATATTTTTGTAGTGATATAAAGCTGCTACTCTATAGCATTTCTCGCAGATGTCGGGCCGCCAGAACACCTGTTCCGCCAGAATGATTATAGAAGAACAGGTAAACATGTCTGTTTTCTTTTTCTGCCTGTTTTATTACCGGTAAAAACGAACCAAGTTCTGAAGAAGTATAAAGTGGTTTTTCTTCCTGACAATACCAGGCTGATATATTTTTCATATGGAATCTGACATAAGCATTAGGGCCCACAAACCTGGTTTCAAAAGAATCGTCAGAGTTTTTACGCAGCTGAGGCATATCAACGAAAGCAAGCGAGGCATTTCTTTCAACAAGACCTTCAAAAACAGTTTTTCTTACCCATTCTGCATTACGAAACTCAATTACAGGTTTAAAAGAAGAAAACACCTGCAGCAATTCGGCAAGATATCTTCTATTCGCTACTGTATAAGAAAAAGCTGGCGGGAACTGAAACAGAATTGTGCCTAATACACCCTTATCGTTCAAAACACCGACACTTTTCTGAAACTCTAAGGCGGTATTTTTCCATTCTGAATTTATTTCATGGGTAAGAAGTCTATTGACCTTCAAACTGAAATTCAAGCGTCCTTCGCTTCTTTCGCAAAAGGAGAGCATTTGTTCCCTGGTGGGCATGTTATAGAAAGTTGAGTTGATTTCTAAAGCATTAAATACAGTGGAATAATAAGTCAGAAAGTCTTGCCGTTTCTGTTTATCAGGATAAAAAACACCTTTCCATCCGGGATAATCGAAGCCGCTGGTGCCAATATAAATCGTCATTTCAAAAAGCACCCCATACCTGGAATAAGAAGCTTTTTACTGGAACCAGGTATCATATATCTCATGATCTTTTCCAATTCATTAACAACATCTTCAAAATGATGCTTCAATTCGCATTCCCAGACCAGCAGAACATGCCAGCCGGCATTTATTAATTCTTCAGATTGCTTCTTATCGCGTTCAATATTCCGCTTAAATTTGTCTTTCCAGAAAGCTCTTCTTGTCTTAGGGGTTGAAGCATATTTGCAGCCTTCATGTCTATGCCAGAAACAACCATGAATAAAAATTACAGTTCTATATTTCGGCAATACAATATCAGGCTTGCCAACCATCTTGCTAACATTTTTACGAAACCTGAATCCGCGGGCAAAAAGAGCCTTGCGCAGCTTCACTTCAATGGAAGTATCTGCACCACGTATATGGCTCATATTCAAATGTCGCTGTTCAGGAGTTAGTACATCGGTCATATTATTGCCTAGTTAGGAAATACAATCGTTATAGTCTTATATTATATAAAAAAATAATTTATAAATTAAATAATTATAAGTTATCAACATTATGCAATTTATAATATCTAAGCAATCGGATTTTAAGTCTTTGCTCTAGACGAAATAGAGTTCACTTAGGTCGGCGGATTCGGTGAAATCGGCTGGGAGGTTGTCGCAGAACTGGGAGTTAATGCCATATTTACAGGGTTGGTACATCTTCGGAGAAGATTGGGTTCAGGTGAGTGATGCACCATCTTCAGGCAGATGCTTATGATATTCATAAAGTAAGCTTATGAAATCCTGACAAAAAAATCCTGCACATGGGATTATTGTGCAGGATTCTGGTTGTTTAAGCTTAATTGGTCATCTGGGCTTTTACGCGCTTGAGTTCCATTTGAAGCATTTCCACCTGACTCAGCAGGCTTGCATTTTCTGTTTTTAACACAGAATTTTCGGATGAGAGAGCAGTATTTTGGGATGAAAGCACTGCAATCTTTTGATTGGCTTCGTTTCTGCCTTCTTGCTTTGCATCGGCAATCATATCATCAATGGCTTTACACATTTCATTTCTGCCTTCTTGTTTTGCATCGGCAATCATATCGTCAATGGCTTTACACATTTCATTTCTGACTTCTTGCTTTGCATCGGCAATCATATCATCAATGGCTTTACACATGTTAAAGTTCTCCTTTTGTGGGTTGATATTTAAACCTTTACCTGTAACTGAATTTAAAAGAAAACTTGCACTTATACTAAGTTTAGCAAAACGTTCGTCTGCGTGCAAGAGTTCCTGTAGTTTTTCCTTATCCTGGGAACAGTTGATGAACATCATTACTTCCCGGAGTTCTGACTGCAATTTTAACAATTCGTCCTTGGGCAACTGCGGTGCCAGCAGGAAAATCTGGTAATCCTGGACAAA
>JAZUDR010000154.1:0-11303 GCA_045639725.1 Candidatus Avigastranaerophilus sp.
TTCATGAGGGTTGCCATATCAAGATGCTGCTTTACTGTGATTGTCAAAAGAACCATTTCAGCGCCCTTCTGGCTAAGAGCCAGTGGTTCATACATCAAAGCCTTTTCCAGACTATCGCGGCAAGCTTCAAGGATATTTTCAGGAGTTTTATCCTTATTTTTATCCCATTCGAATTCCATAAGGTCATCGGCTTTATTGAAAAGCTTCTTGTTAACCTTCTTAGGAGCGCTCTTATAAGCCTTGGCGAAGTCATTGAGAAATTCTCTTACCTTCTTGGCATGTGGAATTTCTGTCTTATCAAGCTTTTTAATTAACTTGTCGGTTTCATCAATACTATCATCAAGACCTTCAACAGCAAGTTCAAACTGGTTATGAAGAGCAGCCATTTCCTTCTGACCAACGATAAAAGAGTCAGCAGCAAAAGCTTCGTGGAACAGTTCAAGATTCCACTTGCTGGTATCAATACCAACCAATGGGATGTAGTTAAAAGGTGACTGTTCAATTCTAAGACCAATAGCACGATAGAATTCGTCCTGGTCAATCAGTCTGTTTGCAGTAACGTAATTCTGGTATTTCTTCATGAGAACAAAGTCAGGATTGAAGTAAACTCTTTCAATGTCATTTTCTTCAATCATGTTTTTATAACCCTTAGAAGCAAACTTATCAGCAACCCAGCTGATTGCGGTCTTTGGATTGAAAATATGACCAATCTTCTGGAAGAAGTTTCTCTTTGTATTAGCTTCTTTTTCTGTTGGTTTCCAGGCCATATAATTAGCCTTCATTTCCCAGAGTTCCATGAGTTCGTCAAGGGTCATGCTTGGCATCTTGTGACCGGTTCTGCCATAGTAGCTTGCAAGAATACCGTTCTTTTCAAGAGCTATATAAATGCGGCCGTTTCTGGCTTCAGTATCATCAGCATCTTCTGTAGCTGAAGCAACCTTGAATTCACCATAATTCTGTTCAACCTGAAGCAGGGAAGCTGATTTTTCATCATCAACCAACAGATCACGGTTGTCATAGAAGGATTTGAATTCAGGGTCATTTTCATAGAGATACCAGTATGAATTCTTGTAGGCGTTCTTCCACTGTTTGTTGAATTCGCCAATCATATCACCGAAATATGTGATTACGCCCCATATTGCAGTAATGATTGCAAGAACCTGACCTACTATCGGTATACAGAACATTGCAACAATACCAGCAGCAGCAAGACCAACAGCTACAAGCTTCTTGGTTCTGTCATAAGACCATCTGCCAACCTGAGTGTCTTCATTTTTTGCATAAGTCCAAACAGCAAGAACGGTGCCGATAACAGCAAAGCCAATACCGATTGAACGGGCTATACCCTGGGCATTAGTAAGTTCAGTGCTTACATCCTTGCCACCTTTTTTCTGGAGCCAGTGCCAATACTGATCCATACCTTTAGCGGTATTCTTTGCATTGTGCCAGCTAGTAGGCGGACAACAGAATGAAAGGAAATCGAGAGATTTACTTTTTTTACAGAGTTCAACACATTTTTCAGTCCACTTATTCATGCGAGACCAGCAATTTAAAGCTCTTCTTGCACGATTTGTCTTAGTAATCTTTTCCATGAATGCGGCTGTCATGTGAGCATACTTGGCAACATTACCAATAACATCACCAACAGAACAAGTAGTGGACTTTACAGTCTTCATAATAGTCAAAGCATCATAGAGACCGAAAACGTCTGTAGCACCTTCATCAATAACAAGGTAAGCAGAGTTAATGAGTTCCTGCCATTCGCCCCAGGCTCTGAGTTCAACTTCCTGCTGGTTGTGACCACGGAAATCGAGCATCTGTTCCAGATAATCATGAGGAGCGAGAATGTCATCAGGGTCCATCAGACCGGCATCTTCAGTTATGACGGTTGGTTCTGGTAATTCGCCGTTGGTTTTGGTTTCTGCTGCTCTTACTGCTTGAACTGCGATTGGTTCAAAGAAGAGCACAAACGCCAAAACTGCAGCAATTACGTGCTTTGTGCGTTTATTCATAGTGTTTACTCCGTTTATGTACATACGTTGAGTGAATAGATATACAATTATAAGCAAATTTTTCAAAAACCGCAAGGGAGTTGTCGTATGAACAGATTACAACCTCAAAATCACAAAACTTGCAAAAAATTATGAGTTCGACTAGATTAGTAACTAAAAAAGTCAATTATTACGCTGATTAACTTAGTACTAACAGTTAAAATTTTTTCAAGGACAATAAAATGAAATTTACTAAGACTATAATTTTTACATTGACCTTATCAATACTACTATATATCGTAGGTTGTAATTCAAGTTACGATTACATTTATGACGGTCCAGTCAATCAAGAGAATATAGTTATTATATATACTAATGACGTCCACTGTTCAATTGACGACAATATTGGTTATGCCGGTGTTTCTGCATATAAAAAAGCTATGCAGGCTACTAACAAATACGTCTGCCTGGTAGACAATGGTGACCATATTCAAGGTGGAACTATTGCCTTAAAAGATAATGGTCAGAAAATCGTAAGCATAATGAATGCCGTCGGCTACGATCTCGCTATTCCTGGAAATCATGAATTCGACTATGGAATGCCAGCTTTTGCCACTGTTGTCAGGAACTCAAAAGCTCAGTATCTCAATTGCAACATCACTTACACAGGCAATATTCCCAATAATTATTTTGACAATGTATCTTCATACACGATAAAAAACTTTGGGAAAACAAGAGTCGGTTTTGTTGGAGTAACAGCACCGGATACACTGAGTATATCAGAAAAAAGCATCTTTTATGAAAACGATAAATTAGTCTGGGACTTTCAAAGCGCAAACAACGGTCAAGCACTTTGGGACGCTGTTCAAAAATCAGTTGACGATTGCAAGAAACAAAACGCAGACTATGTAATACTTCTAAGCCATCTAGGTGACCTAGAGGAGGAAGAAGGTAATTATTCATCCATCAATACAATAAAAAACACCAAAAACATCGACGTTGTTCTAGATGCCCATTCTCACAATGTAATAAACGGTATGACAGTTCCGAATAAGGAAGGTAAAAATGTTATTTTGACTTCTACCGGTAATGCACTTCTAAACATAGGAAAGTTAACAATTTCTAGCAGAGGAATACAGACAGAACTGATAAACGAAAAAGACTATACAGCAAAAGACGAGTCAATTACTAAGCTCATTCTTGAGATAAAAAAAGAAATTGGCATCCAACCACTTCAATATGAATCAACAAATTCATTAACAACCAAGACCCCAGAAGAAAAATGGATATCCAGAAGCCGCGAATCAACACTAGGAGACTGGGTGACAGACGCTATTATGTTTGGAATAAACAAAATTTCTTCAGACGGCGAAAAAGCTGATTTTGCAGTCATTAACGGTGGTGGAGTAAGAAATAATTTTCCTAAGGGGAATCCTGCCATTGACGGGAAACCAACAACAGAGCATCTCTATAATCTTGATCCATTCAACTCATACTTAGACACAGCTACAATCAAAGGTCAAACTTTCCTTGATATGCTGGAATACTCATGTATGTTTTTAAAGAACGCCAAACCAGAACCAGATAATGATTTTGGCGGTTTCTTACAGGTAAGCAAAGAAATAAAATTTGAAGTGAATACTAGTATTCCTTCACCAGTAAAGGTTAATGACGACGCAAGTGAAATACTCTGTATTGAGAACACCCCTAGAAGAATTTACAATGTTATGATATTAGATAAAACAACCAATACTTATAAACCCTTAGACCCTGAAAAAAATTATATCATTGCATCCACAGATTTTGTGCTAAGAGGGAATCAAGGCTACAGTTATTTTATAGAAAAAGAAAAAGTTGAAAAACTCCGACTTAAAGTAGCTGTTGAAGATTATTACAACCATCTCCAAGGCCATTTAGAGGACTACGCCGAAACCCAGGGCAGAATAGTCCTGCATTAACACACTTAATTATTTTTACTTAAATTTGAGCAGAGCAGAGTACAAAGCTTGTTGCAATAGACTATTGACTATTGGTGACTAGCCAAGTACTTCCGACTAATCTTCTCTCCGTTGGCTGCCGATAATATAGGTATGGGATGGCTATGGAATACAACACATGATATTTTCGACATAGACGACGGAACCTATCCGGAAATCTGCATCTGCGGACTTTCATCAGATCAGGTTATCGCCGGCTACAACTTCATACGTTCAAATTCCAGACGCCTTCGCGGTATTCCAACAGTCTATAGTTATGATGCCCAAAACGAAGTAGGAATCGACGAAGTAGGAAACGCAGCAGAATTTGTCTGTAAGCGCCTCGGGAAGCCATTCCATTTTATTTCAGCAACCATCAAACTTGGTAGAGCCAGCTTATATGACCTAGGTTTTTTCATTCTTGATAATGCAATTGCCATAGATTTCCAAAAAGGTCCATTATGGGGCGAAATACAAATACAAACGCTAATGAATATCATTCTTGAAATTAGAAAAAATGCACCTGAATCATTTCTTCAACTGCCATCCACAACCAACCCAGAATTCAGGGGACGCATCGAAGAGGCCCTGCAAAAATTAGCGCAAGGCGAGGAAGACTAAGCAAAATCTATGTATAAAGGATTAATGCTCACAGACCTGGATGGGACCTTTCTGAATCCAGTCGGAAAGATAAATCAGGCTAACCTTGATGCTCTTGAATTGTTGCATAAACATGGAATTGTCAGAGCAGTGTGCACAGGAAGAACACTTGATTCTTCCAGAGAAGTTGTCCCCCGCAACCTGCCTTTTGATTATCTGATATTTTCATCTGGCGCTGGCATTTGTGAATTTGCCAACGAAAAAATTCTTTGCCGTCACGAGTTATCTAAGGCTGATATATTACTCCTGACAAACTATTTCAGAGAAAAACAGATAGATTTTTCGGTCCACTTTCCGATTCCAAACAATCATTTCTTTTATTGGTTCTCAGGACCAGTGAAGTCACCGGACTTGATATCAAGGCTTCACTGGCTTAAAGAATTTGCTATAGAAGGAAATGACGAACTTATTAATAAACTTGAATCAGCCACCCAATTATTGGCAATCGTAAATGACGAACAGCTATATATGTTTGAAGAGCTTCGCAACAGCTTCAGGCATCTGAGCTTTATCAGGGCAACAAGCCCGCTCAATCAGGGCTATACATGGATAGAAGTTTTTCCCAAAGACGTTTCAAAGGGTAAAGGAGCGGAATGGCTCTGCAACAATCTTTCAATACCATGGGAAAATACAGTCAGTCTTGGCAATGACTACAATGATATCCACATGCTTGAATGGACGGCCACTTCATACATTATGGATAATTCACCCGAAGAACTGAAAGCTAGATTCAAAACCGCCCCGTCAAATGCCGACGATGGCTTCGCCGTAGCCATCAAGCAGTGGCTAGGAAAGCTCGAAGCTTGAAGCCCGAAGCTAGAAGTCGCCCCTGCGAGGCCTTCCTCCTTTAGCTGGAAGCCAGAAGCTTTAAGCCTGAAGCTCGAAGCTCGAAGCTGGAAGGGAGTCGCCCCTGCGAGGCCTTCCTCCTTTAGGGGGAAGGTGGCAGTGCGAAGCACTGACGAATGAGGGTTATTGCAACAAACCTTATACTCTATTAATATAGAATTAGAGTGAGAAGCGGCGGAACTTGGCGCGTCTGCCTTCCTGAGCTGCAGTGCCAAGCTTTTTCAGATACATATTTTCGTAATCTTCGAAGTTCCCTTCAAACCATGTAACCTTTGCATTTCCTTCGAAAATGAGAAGGTGTGTGCAAATTCTGTTAAGGAAGAAACGGTCATGGCTAATTACCAGAGCACACCCAGCAAAATCACATATAGCATCTTCCAAAAGACGCAAAGTATTAACGTCGAGATCATTTGTTGGTTCGTCAAGCATCAGCAGATTGCCGCCAGATTTAACAATCTTAGCAAGATGAACACGGTTGCGTTCACCACCTGAAAGATTACCAACAAGCTTCTGCTGGTCAGTTCCCTTAAAGCCGAAACGGCCACAGTAAGAACGGGAATTAATCTTGATTTTACCAAACTGAATATCATCAAGGCCGTCACTGATTTCGTCATAAACAGTCTTATTTGGATCAAGGCAGTCACGATGCTGGTCAACCCATGCAGATTTTACTGTTGGACCAACGATAACTTCACCAGAATCAGGCTTTTCAACACCAGCAATCATCTTAAACATAGTGGTCTTACCAGCGCCGTTCGGACCGATAATACCAACAACAGCACCCTTTGGAAGCTTGAAGCTGCAATCTTCCATAAGCTTGTTTTCGCCAAAGCCTTTGCAAACGCCCTTAAAATCAACAACCTGTTCACCAAGATGTTCTGCTGGAGCAATCTGGATGACGGTTTCGTCACCGCGTTCTTCAGCGCGTTCCTTAGTTACGAGGTCTTCGAAATGAGATAGACGTTCACGGCTAAGTTCATGTCTATCACCAGTGTTCATGCGAATCCACTTCAATTCACGGTCAAGTGATTTTCTGCGAGCAGATTCCTTCTTTTCGCTGTTGGCAAGAATCTGGAGTTTCTGAGCAAGCCATGAGCTGTAATTGCCTTCGAATGGGATACCATAGCCGTCTTCAAGTTCAAGAATCCATTTAGTGATGTTATCGAGGAAATAACGGTCGTGAGTAGAAATAATAACAGTGCCAGGGTAGTCCTTAAGATAGTTTTCAAGCCATGCAACGGTCTGTGCGTCCAAATGGTTAGTTGGTTCGTCGAGAAGAAGCAGGTCTGGCTGTTCGAGAAGAGCGCGGCAGAGAGCAACGCGGCGCTTTTCCCCACCAGAAAGGTTGTCGACAAGCATATCATCGGGTGGCAAAACAAGGGCATTGGCAGCAACATTCAGCTTTGTATCCAGTTCCCAGCCGCCCGCAGCGTCGATTTTATCCTGCAACTTAGCCATTTTTTCCATGGCTTTATCCATTTCATCGGGATCCATATCGCACATGGCTGTAGAAAGCTCATTATATTCATTAATTGTATCGTAGGTTTCCTTGAAGGCTGCTTCGATGTTCTGTCTTACTGTTTTGCCCATTTCAAGCTGTGGTTCCTGAGGAACGAAGCCAACCTTGTAGCCCGGAGTTATTTCGGCGTGACCCTGAAATTCTTTGTCTACGCCGGCCATAATACGCAGAATAGTACTTTTACCAGCCCCGTTGGAGCCAACTATACCAATCTTAGCACCCGGGAAAAAGCTGATGCTGATATCTTTGAGCACGTGCTTCTGTCCATAATATTTGTTAAGACCGTACATTGTAAAAATAAACTTATCTGCCATTTTTTGTTCCTTTTAGAAAAATTTTGTTTATATTACATAATTTTACTTTCTATTTCAACAAAATAACACACACTCGTTTTTGGAAAGAAAATGTGATAAAATGTGCTCACTCAAATGTGGGGGTAATTATTTATGAACAAGTATCTGGAAGCAGAAAAATGGATATTGGACCGTGGCACTCACAAGGGTCCATATAGCCTTGATAAAATAGAATACATGCTTGATGAACTAGAAAAGCCTCAGATTGAATATGCATGCATCCTAATTGGCGGCACAAACGGCAAGGGCTCTGTAACCTCTATTACCGAATCAATTCTCAAACACTGCCCTGATTACCAAATCGGGAGCTATACTTCCCCACATCTTTTAAGCCTTCGCGAACGTATCAAGGTCATGGGAGAACCCATATCTGAAAAGATGGTCGTAGACGGCGTCAAGCAAATCAAGGAAATCACAAAGGTAATGGATAAAGAAGCCTCTATCGGCTCGCCAGCATTCTTTGAAGTTATGACTGCTCTTGGTTTTTGGGCTTTAAAGGAATCAGACATTGATATAGCTCTTGTTGAAGTTGGCTTAGGCGGTCGCTTAGACGCTACAAATGCTTGTGGTCCGGAAATTTCTGTCATCACAAACATCGGCACCGACCATCAGCAGTTCCTTGGCGATACCAAGGAAAAGATTGCTCACGAAAAGCTTGGAATAATCCGTAAGAACCACCCCCTCTTCACTACAGAAAAAGACCCTGCCATACTTGAAATATTCAAACAGGAATGCGAAGAAAAGAAGGCTAAACTGGTTGTAATCGAAGCCAATTACGGTTTTGAGCTTATAGAAAGCCGTAGAGACGGCCATATGATTAAGCTTCCATTTGCTGAAGAACCAATATTCTTCCCAATGCCAGGTGCCCACCAGCTCGAAAACCTGAGCCTTGTAATGGCTATTATCGAGCAGATGAGAAAGAATAAATTCGAAATTCCTGATGAAGCAATTATTGAAGGCATCAAGGAAGCTCATTGGGCTGGCCGCCTGCAGTGGATTCCCGGAGAACCAGAAATGCTTCTTGACGGCGCTCACAACAATGAAGGTCTTGATTCACTTATCACTTATCTCAACACCTATCAAAGCGAGGAACCAATGAATATCATCTTCGGCGCTCTTCGCGATAAGCCAATGGCAGAAATGGCCAAGAGACTTGAACAATTTGGCAACAAGCTTTGCTTTGTTCCCCCAACCTGCCCAAGATGCCCCTCCAAGGAAGATTTTGACAAATCAGGCATTTCAGAAAAATGGCAGTGGTTTGATGATTACAAATCAGCTCTAGCTGAATGCCAAGCAGATAAAGACCATAAAATTCTCGTCTGCGGTTCACTATACCTGATTTCTGACGCATTAAGAGTAGTCGAAGGCTGAGATAGTTATGTTTCAACCAGGTCTTGAAGCTTTTTTTGAAGATAAATCACTGACTGCCTGCGGAAAATTAAACATTGGCGTTGTTTCGAATTTCACTGGCAGAGATAGAAACGGCAAGCACATTATTAACCGCATAGCCGAAGATAATGGCTTCTGTCTGAAAAAGGTTTTCAGTCCTGAACATGGCTTCAATTCTACTGTCTTAGACGGAGTGCATGTTGCCGATTCTAAGCTTGATGACCTGAACGTTGAGGTAATCAGCCTTTACGGTGCAAACAAAAAGCCTTCTGTTGATATGCTTCAAGGCATTGATTTGCTTGTCTACGATATTCAGGATGTTGGAGTCCGTTTTTATACCTATATCTCTACTTTAAGAAATATAATGGAAGCAGCTAACGAAGCTGGTATTGCCGTTGCCGTGCTGGATAGGCCAAATTTTCTTGGTCCAATAATAGAAGGTCCGATGCTAGAAGACGGCTTTGAATCATTTGTCGGGCATCTTCCTATTAACCTGCGCTATGGAATGACTGTCGGCGAACTGGCAGTCTGGATAAAAGACCATTATAGGCTTACCAATGAATTGAAGATTTATAAATGCCAGAACTACGATAAATCCATGATTTTCAAGGAATTAGAATTTCCGTGGTTCAAGCCATCACCGAGTATGCCCGATATAAAAACAGCAATGCTCTACCCTGCTACCTGTTTTTTTGAAGGCACCCAACTTTCAGAAGGAAGAGGCACTGACGCCCCATTCAGAAACATAGGTGCACCTTGGGTTGATTCCAACAAATGGTTAGAAGCCTTGAAACCCTTACTTCCAGATTACATAAAAGCAACTCAGTGCCAGTTTACGCCTACTTTCAGTAAATTTGAAAACCAGCTTTGCAATGGGCTTCATCTAGAACCATTAACAGAGCAACATGTGCCTGTTGTTCAGGTAGGAATAGCCTTATTACAGTCATTGATAGAGACTCACCCTGACAAAGTAGAATTTGAAGGTCGCCCAAACATGGAAAAGCCTTTCATAGACTATCTGGCAGGCACCGACAAACTAAGATTATCACTACTAAAAAATAAATAAGTTTGTTAGGGTTTCTACTAATCCCCGGATTTAACTTTGGGCTTATATCGATGCTTTGAAGAAACCTCCCTTAATCCCTCCTTAAAAAGGAGGGTAAAAACATCAGTATTACAAGCACCAAACATAGAATAGAAAAGCTGGCACCCCCTTTGTTAAAGGGGGACTAAGGGGGATTTATACATAAAGCCTGCATATTTTAATAAATTTTGAAAACCTTTATTAAAATTATATGGTATATTGTACATAACTCAGAATTATGGAGAATTTTTGTGAAAAAGATTAATTTACTTGCCGCGATGTTTCTTTGTGTTTTTGGTGGCTCTGTACTTTATGGTGTCGGTCTCACAGAATCAGCATCCCATACATCACTTGGCGACGGTGCTATAAGTGACGATTCCAGTACAACTGTAAGAAGAAAAACTGATGATTCTAAGGCTGGAACTTCAAAGGTATCACAGATTTCAGAACAGAAAAAAGGTGGAAACTCAGGCGGAAACGGTGCAACTCTACCGAACGGCACAGCTTATGTCGGCGTTGATTCTACACTGTCTATCAGAGACAACGCAGAATGGGGCAACATCGTCGGACAGTTAGTAAATAATCAGGAAGTTACAATTACAGGTCGCGAAGGTGACTGGTATAAGATTACTTCAAGCGCTGGCGACGGTTATGTTCATTCACGCTATATTTTCTCCGCTAAAGACCAGAAATACGAAGGCAACGATGTATATGCTCCAGTAAGCTCTGGCGGCGGTTCAAACGGTTCTGGTGTAAACTACACAGTATCTGGCGACAGTGTTCAGGGTAAAGTTGTTGCTGCAGCAGAATATCTTGTAGAAACCTACAAGGAATCAGGCAGCTTCCCATATGATCCACTGACAAATGGTGGTAATCTTGGTTGTGCTCAGGTTGTTTCTACAGCTCTTAAAGCTGCAGGTGTTGTTCCAAATGTAGATCTTAGCTGCTATGGCGTCATGGGCATGCTTCAGAATGCAGGTTGGCAGACTGTTTCTGCTCCTCCATTCCAGGCCGGGGACTGCATTTTCTGGTCAACCTATGACAGCGACGGTGACGGGCAGAAAGACCCCAATACTCACATTGGTCTTATCATGGACTCAGGCAACAGTGTTCAGGCAATGTCTAATTCTTCTTCAGAACATAGACCAAGATATCATGACCCGATGTATGCTCCAATAACCACAGTAATGCGCAAGTGCTAATAGATAATGAATGAAAAAAAGCCCTTCATAGAAGGGCTTTTTTTGTGAATGAATCGGCTGGCGCCGATTATGAATGATTTTGCTAGCGCAAAATATGAATGAGGCTACGCCTATATTGGTAATACGCTTCGCTAAACAGGCTGATTGGATGAATGATTTTGCTGGCGCAAAATGGGAATAAATCGGCTGGCGCCGATTATGAATGATTTTGCTAGCGCAAAATATGAATGAGGCTACGCCTATATTGGTAATACGCTTCGCTAAACAGGCTGATTGGATGAAT
>JAZUDR010000155.1:0-2135 GCA_045639725.1 Candidatus Avigastranaerophilus sp.
TGGAAAGCCTGTAATGCTTAGAAACGTTGCCAGACTTGAAAGCAAGATGGGGCCGACAATCATTGAACGCCGCAACCAGGAACGTATTCTTAAGCTTTCTGCCGACGTTGAAGGTCGTTCTCTCAGCTTCGTTATTGACGATGTAATGGATAAAATCAAGGAAATCCCACTTCCAGAAGGCTTTGCCATTACGATGGTCGGTGATTACGAAGATCAGCAGGATGCCTTCCTTGAATTGGCTTTCAGCTTTATCTTAGCTATCGTTCTTGTTTATATGGTTATGGCTATTCAGTATGAATCACTGAGAGACCCGATTATTGTTATGACAACAGTTCCTCTCTCTCTCATCGGTGTTATGCCGCTGCTTTATTTCACAGGAACTACCTTCAATGTCCAGAGCTTCATTGGCTGTATCATGCTTGGTGGTATCGTTGTTAATAACTCAATCCTGCTGGTTGACCACATGAACGAGCTTCGTAAGAACAATCCTGGTATCGATTTGATTGCGGCCGCTAAGGAAGCTGCTTCCAACCGTTGCCGACCAATTCTTATGACTGCTTCAACAACAATTCTCGGTCTCATTCCATTGGCTTTGGGAATTGGCGAAGGTGGCGAAATGCAGGCTCCTATGGCAAGAGTTGTTATCGGTGGTCTCACCTGCGCAACCTTCATTTCACTGTTGATTATTCCGTTGATTTATATTGAATTTGATAAAGCCTTCGGAAAGAAGAAGGAGGCAGAAAAAGCATGAAAAACAGAAGTCTTTTATTGATATTGGTTTTAGCTACACTTTGCAATCCTGCTTTAGCAGAAGAAGATGTTGTTGATGGAAAAGTTGTTATTACAAAGGGGTCTAAGATTAATCTCGATGTAATCAGGAACATTAAACAGAAAGACATTGGAAACAGACCTGTAATAACTTTAACTGCGCCTGAAGACAAGTCAGTTACCCTTTCTGCTTATGAAGCAGATAAGATTAATAGAAAAGTAAATCTAGGGAGCTGTGACATTTTCGAAAAGGTCGAAAATGCTTCGTTTTCTATTTCTATCAGAGACGCTGTAAGCATGACTATTGACAATAACATTGCCTTAAATATGCAGAAACTCGATCCAGAAGTTTATGCAACAGATGTAGAAACAGCAAAGTCAGAATTTGATACTTCTATCTCTGCTGAAATCCAGGCTTCCGATAAACACACAAAGAGCATTGATAAAAACGATGTAATAAGCTCCGGTAGCAATAATGGCACTACAGCTTCTCTTGAAGTATCGAATAAATCTACTTCCGGTATAGAAGCTTCTATTGGTGCCTCTGTAAACCGAAGTAGAACAACAAGTCATTCTAGTCTATATGCCAGCCGTCTCGGAATAGATGTAACTGCTCCATTGATGCGTGGTGCTGGTCGTGAAGTTAATCTTGTTTCTCTAAGAAAAGCTGAGCTTGATCTGGATTGGTCTAAGTATGAACTGTATGGATACGTTCTTGATTTAATCAGCGAAACAGAAAAGAAATACTGGGATTACTATATGAAGCTTGAACAGTTGAAGATTGTTCAGGAGTCATTAGAACTTGCCATGCAGCAGCGTGAGGAAACCAAGAAGCGCGTTGATGTCGGTAAGATTGCAGAATCTGAATTGGCTGCCGCAGATGCTGAAGTTGCTCTTTGCCAGGAAGACCTTATTGATGCAGAAAGCAATGTTGTAACCTCTGCAGTTGCTTTGCTCCGCTCTATTAATCCTGATTCTGATAATTTCTGGAATAAGCGCCCAAGCTTGAAAAGTGTTCCAAAGCTGAGAGAAATGGATAACTATGATTTTAATCTTCAGGATTGCATAAACGATGCTTTAACTCTCAGGCCAGAACTTCGTCAGGCTGAACTGCAGCTCAGAAAGAACGAGCTTGACGTTGTTGCCAGCAAGAATGGAATGCTTCCAAAGCTTGATTTCTTCTTAACTTTAGGCAAAACAGGTTATTCTGATTCCTTCAAGGGTTCAGAACCAAGCTTCAATCATAAGGAACCTTTCGATTCTTCTGTTGGCCTGGTTTATCAGTATAATCCAAAACGTCGTTCAGAAAAGGCTAAGCTGAATCGCGCAAACCTTAATGTTAAATTGCAGAAGGATTCTATAAAGAA